>DATCMP010000027.1:0-8116 GCA_036563365.1 Thermomicrobiales bacterium | reverse complement strand
GGGTAGAAGACCAGACCGAGCAGATCGGCCCCCGCCTCTGCCGCGACGAAGGCGCTTTCGACCGTGCTGACCCCGCAGATCTTGACTAACGTACTCACAATCGCCCCAACAACGAGCGGACCGCCGTGCCACGATCGGCGGCCTTCACCAGCGATTCGCCGACGAGGATCGCATCGACGCCCGCCGCTTCGAGTCGGCGCACATCCTCGACGGTGCCGATCCCGCTTTCCCCAACGATCGTCACCCCTTGCGGTACGAGCGGGGCCAGGCGCTCGGTCGTCGCCAGATCGACGCGGAACGAGTGGAGATCACGGTTATTGATCCCGATGATCGTCGCGCCCGCCGCCAGCGCGCGCTCGGTCTCCGCCTCGTTGTGGACCTCGACCAGCGCCGCCATCCCGTAGTCGAGCGTGGCCGCATGGAGATCGCGCAGCGCAGCGTCATCGAGCATCGCCACGATCAGCAGGATCGCGTCGGCCCCGGCGGCGCGGGCCTCGGCGAGCTGATAGCGGTCGAGCAGGAAATCTTTCCGCAAGATTGGGCGCGGCGTTGCTGCCGACCGCGACAATGCCTTGACCGCGCGCAGATAGTCGAGGCTGCCCTTGAAGAACGCCTCGTCGGTCAGGACCGAGATGGCATCGACCCCTGCGGCCAGGTAGTCGGCGGCGATCGCCTCCGGCTCGAACGGCTCGATCAGGATCCCCTTCGAGGGGGAGGCCCCCTTGACCTCGGCGATCAGGCGCATCTCAGGCCCGGCGAGCGCGGCGGCGAAGTCGAGTGCCGGTTCATTCGCTCGTGCCTCGCGCTCGACCTGTGCCTGTGGTCGTTGCGCCTTACGCTCGGCGACCTCGCGATGTTTGTGTGCGACGATCCGTTCCAAGAAGGTCGTCGCGCCGGTTGTTTGGGTCATGATGACCTCTCCAATACGCTGATCAGGGTGGCGGCGATCAGGCGCGTGTCGCAATCGGCCGACCGTTCGGCGTTGCGATCGCACCGGCTTCGCCGAAGCTCTGTGTCAACGCCACCAATTGCGCGAGCTTGCGCTTCGCCGCGCCCGAGCCGAGCGCTTCGCGGGCCAGCGCGATCCCGTCGCCCCAGGTCGGCGCGACCCCCGCGACGTAGAGGACAGCGGCGGCGTTGAGGAGGACGACCCCCTGTCGCGCGCCATTCCCGCCATCGAAGAGTTCCTTGATGATCCTGACGTTGTCCTCGACCGTGCCGCCGACGATGTCCGCCGCGTTGCCGCGCTTCAGCCCGAACTGCTCCGGCGTCACCTCGTAGGTTTCGATCGTCGGCGTGTCGCCGCCATGGACCTCGCAGACGAGGGTCGGCCCGGCGATCGAGACCTCGTCGAGCCCTTCGACGCCGTGGACCAGGATCGCGTGCCGAGTCCCCATCATTCCGATCGAGCGCCCGAGGCGTTCCACCAGGGCGCGTTCCGGCACGCCGATCAGCTGCGATTGGGCGCGAGCCGGGTTCGTCAACGGACCGAGGAGATTGAAGACGGTGCGGATCCCGATCTCGCGGCGCGGTGGGCCGGCGAAGCGCATCGCCGGGTGGAAGGCGGGCGCGTACATGAAGCCGATTCCGATCTCCTGGATGCAGCGCGCGACCTGCTCCGGTGTCGCCTCGATTCGCACGCCCAGCCCTTCGAGGACATCGGCGCTGCCGCACTTGCTCGACGCCGAGCGGTTGCCGTGCTTCGCCAGATGCGCGCCCGCCGCCGCCGCGACGATCGCCGCCGCGGTCGAGATATTGAACGAGCCGCTGTTATCGCCGCCGGTGCCGCAGCAGTCGACGATCTGGTACTCCTCCGGCAGCGGCACGCGCAGCGACTTCGCGCGCATCACGTCGGCGAAGCCCGCGATCTCCTCATCGGTCTCGCCGCGAATCCGCAGGGCGGTGACGAGCGCGCCGAACTGTGCGCCGGTGGCCCCGCCGGTCATGATCTCTTCCATGACCGTGCGCGCGTCCTCGCGGTTGAGCGTGCCGCCTTCGATGATTGCGCGTAGTGCATCTTTGATCATGGCGTACCTCCGGGGTAGTAGCCAGTAGCCAGTAGCCAGTAGTCAGTAGTCGGTGGTCGGTAGTTAGTGACTTGCAGCGAGTGCCGGGTCCGTAGCCACTGGCCCACTGGCCCACTGGCCCACTTCTCTCTGTCCGTGCAGGAAGTTTCTCAGCAAGTCGTGGCCGTGCTCGGTGAGGATCGCTTCGGGGTGGAACTGCACTCCCTCGATCGCGTACTCGCGGTGTCGCAGGCCCATGATGATCCCGTCGGCCGTTTCCGCGCTGATCTCCAGGCACGCGGGGAGGGTGTCGCGCTCGACGATCAGCGAGTGGTAGCGGGTGGCGGTGAACTCTTGCGGCAGCGCGCCGAAGACGCCGCGGCCATCGTGCCGGATCGCCGAGAGCTTGCCGTGCATCACCGCCGGGGCGCGAACGACCTGGCCGCCGAATGCTGCACCGATCGCCTGATGTCCCAAGCAGACCCCGAGGATCGGCATCTGCCCGGCCAGACGCTGAATGAGCTCCACCGAGATCCCCGCCTCCTGCGGCGTGCAGGGACCCGGCGAAATCACGATCCGCTCCGGCGCCAGCGCGATGATCTCATCCACGGTGATCGCGTCGTTGCGCCGGACGACGACCTCCGCGCCAAGTTCGCAGAGATACTGGTAGAGGTTGTAGGTGAACGAATCGTAGTTGTCGATCAGCAGAATCAAGTTGCACCCCCTAGGGAAAGTACGAAGTACGAACTACGAAGTACGAACTGAGGAACGGCACCATACTATCTCACTTCGTACTTCCAACTTCGTATCTCGATCCCGTTCATCGGGACTTTGTACTTTTCACGACTCGTCATTGACCATCTCTTCGGCGAGATCGACCGCGCGTAGCGAGCCGCCGAGCTTGTGGAAACATTCGGCGTATTCGCGCGCGGGCTCGCTGTCGGCCACGATCCCGCCACCGGCCTGCATCGAGACGATCCCGTCCTTGACGACCATCGTGCGTAGGGTGATCGCTGTGTCGAGCGCCCCATCGAAGCCGACATAGCCGACTGCGCCGGAGTAGGGGCCGCGTCGGTCGCGCTCCAACTCGGCGATGATCTCCATAGCGCGGATTTTCGGCGCGCCAGAGACCGTACCGGCTGGGAAGCAGGCGCGGAGGGCATCGACGCCGCGCAACTCGGGTCGCAACTCCCCTTCGACATTCGAGACGAGGTGCATGACGTGGGAGTAACGCTCGACCGTCAGCAGCTTCGGTACGCGCACGGTGCCGGGGACGGCGACCCGCCCGACATCGTTGCGCCCGAGATCGACCAGCATGATGTGCTCAGCGCGTTCTTTCTCGTCGGCCAGCAGCTTGGCCGCCAGGGTGGCGTCAGCCGCCTCGTCCGCACCGCGCGGATACGTCCCGGCGATCGGGTGGTTCGTCACCACCCCTTCTTCGAGGCGCACCAGCAGTTCCGGGGAAGCCCCGACGATTTGGAAATCGCCGAATTGCAGGAAATACATGTACGGCGAAGGGTTGACCGCCCGCAACGCGCGATAGATCGTGAACGGATCGGCGGCGGTCGGTCGGTCGAGGCGCTGCGAGAGGACGACCTGGAAGATGTCGCCGGCGGCGATATATTCCTGCGCCCGTCGCACCTTCGCCTCGTACTCGGGCTGGGTGGTGTTGTGGATGGGGGCCGCGTCGAAATACTCGGGGTGGCGATTGGCGATCGGGGCAGGGGCGAGCGGGGCGCGCAGCCGTGTGAGCAACTCCGCGATCTTCGCCTCGGCGCGGGCATAAGCGGCGGCGACATCGCCACCGGTCGTATCCGGCAGGACGTGGGCGACGACCTTGACGCGACGGCGCACATGGTCGAAGACGAGCAAGGCGTCGGCCAACAGGAATACCCCGTCCGGCAGGCTGAGCGCGTCGTGTTCAGGCACCGCGAGGCGCTCGAAGTAGCGGATCGCCTCGTAACCGAGGTAGCCGACCGCGCCGCCGCTGAATCGCGGCAACTCGGGCATGGCGACGGTGCGATAGCGCGCCAACTCCGTGTCGAGCGCCGTCAGCGGATCGGTGAAGGCCCGCTCGTTCGCCGTACCATCGGCTTCAATGCGTTGGATTGTGCCATTGTGGAGGCGCAAGGTGCAGAGCGGATCGGCCCCGATGAAGGAGTAGCGCGCGACGCGCTCGCCGCCCTCAACGCTTTCGAGCAGGAACCCCTGGCGCTCGTGGCCGACGACCTTGAGATAGGCCGAGACCGGCGTTTCCAGATCGGCCAGAACTTCGCGGAAGATCGGGACGCAATTGACGTCCCGCTCGCGTACCAGCGTTTCAACTGCTTCCAGGCTCGGGGTGAGGTCGCCGCCCCGTGTCGCCCCGCGCCGTTCGATCGTGACCGTCATCGCCTGCCCTCCGTGCCGGGGCCGCGACGGTCAACGTGGTGGCCGCGCGGCGGGCAACAAAAAACCCTCATCCGCCAGGGACGAGGGAATCGCTTCCACCGTGGTACCACCCTAATCGCAACGCCCTCACGGCGCGTTGCCTCTACGAGTACGGGAATGGCCGAAGCCCGCTTCCGATACCCAGCTCCCAGCTAACGGTGGAGTTACCGGCGACGCCTACTTGATCAGCGCTGAGACCTGGGCCTCAGCGAACGTTCGGGCCGCGACTCACGGAGCCATTCACCACGCGCGCCGGTGTTGGCTTGCACCACCCGCCAACTCTCTGGACCGCGCCTTCGTCGTTACTCGTTCCGCTCTGCGTCGTTCGTCTATTCACTTGGTTTCCACTCTAGCACGCGCAGAGCAAGTCCGTCAAGGCGTTCTGCCCGATCGTTACCTGATCGTTCTTGAGGGGTGCCTCATACTTCATCGCGCAACGGACGGTCATCGGAGAACAGAAAGGGCCGGAGGGATTACCCTCCGGCCGGCTCTCGTCGCTGTGTTGGTCGCTCTGTGTTAGTAGTGGATATAGACCGCTGTGCCGACCGAGGCCCAGTCATAGATCCACTTGGCGGCCCAGACCGGGGCACCGACACAACCGTGGCTGGTGGCGCGAACGCCGAAGTTATTGTGCCAGTAGACGCCGTGGATCGCGTCGCCGTTATAGTCGAAGTACATCACCCACGGCACGTCCGGCTGGAAATAATACTCCGCGCTGCCCTTCGGGAAGCCACCTTCCATATCCTGCGATTCGAGGAAGGTGTGGATACGGAAGGTGCCGGTTGGCGTCTCCCAGTCGGGGCGACCGGTGCTGACCGCCACGTCGAAGATCACTGCCCCGTTCTCCCAGACGTAGAGATGTTGCTGGGAGATATTCACCTCGATGTATGCCCGGCCAAGATCCGGGCGCGGCTCGGTCGGCTTCGGTGGCACCGGGGTCGCGGTCGGCGGGATTGGCGTCGGGGTGGCGAACAGTTGCTCATCGTAGTCGGGCGCGTTTTGCAGGCGCGGCACCGATGCCGTATTGATCTTCTTCTCTTGCGCCATCTGCGAACCGAGCAGGCCGAGGAGAACGTTGTACGGTGCCTGGTTCTCCGGGTGGTATTCGAAGCGGTTCCGCTCGAAATACTGCACCGTATAGGTCTTGCCGTCGGTCGGGTTCTTCTCCTGGAATTCCTCGCTCAGGGGGTAGCCGAACTGGTCGAGCGCGCCGTTTTTGGTGTAGTAGTCGAGGAAGGCGTTGCCAACGGAGTGTTTCGTCTCGGGGAAATATTTGGCCCCGGCGGGGACCTTGTCCTCGGCGATCGGGTTCATCGCCGGATTGGCTTTAACCTTCTCCGCGTTGTTGCGCCCGAGTTGACCGAGGATGATGTCCCATGGTGCGGCGTTCTCCGGGTGGCTCTCCAGGCGCGCGCGCTCGAAATACTGGACGGTGTAGATCTTGCCGTCGAGTTCGCTCTTTTCCTGGAACGCCTCGGTGATCGGATAGCCATAGACCGCCAGCCCACCATGCGCCCGCCAGTATTTCAAGAACGGCTCGCCGACGTTATGACCGGTTTGGGAGAAATAGACCGTCTGCGGTGGCTCTGCACCGACAATTGCCATCGGGATCAGGAATGCCGCCAGTACCACCGCCACCACGCCAACCAGCCACCGCTTCATCCGGCCATTCCCTCCACCGTCACTCGATCAACAGACACCGCCATCTTCCACCACTATCTACGCGTGATGGCCGGAAAAGTTGTTCTGCAACCCGCCACCGGGAATGTACCATGTTGCGGAGCTGTGCGGCAAGGCAAGATGCTCTGACGGAACCGCATTCGTACAGCGATCTTGGCAAACCGGAACGGTTATCCACCGTCCTTGTGATGCGATTGCATTGGTGACTGGTGTTTGCCACTTTGGCAATTATTTGAGGTTCACCAGATAGGGATAGGTGTAGATCCCGGTGCTGTGACCATCCGCCCAAATCGGCATGATCGCATAGCGACCCACTTGCTGGATGTCAACAAGTTCCGTTTGTTCCGGCGTCAGCCGCTCGATCTGGTCGAGCATCCCCGGTCGCCCCATCTCGCCGCGACAGGTGGCGCAGGGGCAGGCCCAGCGTAAGCGGTCGAAGTCGTAGACCGTTTCTCGCCCATCGGTCCACTCGATCCGCAGCGTTCGCGCATCCACGTCGGCGGTGATCGCGCTCGGTTCGGTTGTCTCGGCGCCCATCTCTTGCCGTTGTCCCTTCTGCATACGCGTCGTCTCGTGTTTGCCTATGCTCGTTGTTCACGAAGGTTCCTCGCTCAGGAGTTTTACCAGTTTGACGCCTTCTTCGCCGTAGCCGAGGTGCTGGTAGAAGCCGCGCGCGGTCGTTCGCCGCGCCGGTATCGAGTTCGACCGCGCGGAAGCCCTGCCCTTGTGCCCAACTCTCGGCAGCCGTGAGCAGCGCCCGACCGACCCCTCGCGCCTCCATCGTCGCCGCAACGGCAAGTTCACCAACATAGGCGCGTTCTGCCCCGGTATAGTGCGTACGCCGCGCGACGGTGACAAAGCCGAGGCACTTATCGCCCGTCCCGGTGGCGACGAAGACCGCGCTGTTCGGGCCAATACTTGCGAGTGCTTCGGTGATCCAGCCCTGAGCGGCGACGAGGACCGCCGCCGGATTCAGCCAGGGCGCGATGCCGACCGTGAAGCGCGGGGCCAACGCAAGAATTGCCTCGCGATCGGTTGACGTATATGGGCGAACATCGATTCCCGACAACGATCCACCTCCCTTCCGCGCTTCCAGCTACAGGTGTGCTTGGAAATACTCGACCAGTCGTGTCTCTTGATATTCGAGCCCCTTGGCGTCGCGCGGCATGTGGCGCTCACCCGGGAAGAGGACGAGATCGTAGTCTTTCACGGCGGTCGTGAGCGCGGCGATCAGGCGGGCGGTATGTCGGAAATGCACATTTTCATCGATCAGACCGTGGATAAGGAGCAGTTTGCCGCGTAACGCCGCGACATGGTTGAGCGGCGAACTCTCGTGGTAGCCGTTGGCGTTGCGCGCCGGGTGGCCCATGTAGCGCTCGGTGTAGTGTGTGTCGTAGCCATCCCAATGGGTGACCGGTGCGCCCGCTACGCCAACCTTGAAAATCCCTGGTTCGCGCAGCAATGCCATGCAGGTCATGTAGCCACCATAACTCCAGCCATAGATGCCGACCCGTGCGCCGTCCACGTACGGGCGTTCGCTCAGCCAGTGTACCCCCGCGACCTGATCGGCCACCTCGATCCGCCCCATATCCCCGGCGATCGCGCCCTCGAAACGCAGGCCACGATTCGCGCTGCCCCGGTTATCGACCATCAGCACGACATACCCCTGCTGCGCGAGGTATTGCGCCCGGAGATCGACCGTCAGCGGCCAGTTATCGGCCACCCGCTGCGCGTGCGGCCCGCCGTAGACCGAGACGATGATCGGGTAGCGGCGCTCGCCCTGGCCCGCGCCGGGCGGGGCGTAGATCGCGGCCTGCAACGTCGTGCCATCGGCGGTCTGGAAACTCGTCAGTTCGGGGGCGGGTAGGCCGAGCGCCGTGGCGGTCGCTCCTTCATCGGCGAACAAGGTCGCGACCTCCGCATTACCGTCGAGGCGGCGGATCGTCAGGACCGGTGCGCTCGCGCGCGAACCGTAGCGATCGACGTAGAGGCCGGCAGCG
>DATCMP010000778.1:0-4919 GCA_036563365.1 Thermomicrobiales bacterium | reverse complement strand
GAAATACTCGCGCGGCACGCCGATCCGCAGCCCTTGGATATTCCCGGTGAGCCCCGCCCGATAATCGGGAACCTCTGCCGGAACGGAGGTCGAATCGCGCGGATCGGCCCCGGCGATCGCCCCGAGGAGGTGGGCGCAGTCCGCGACCGTGCGGGTCGCCGGACCGATCTGGTCGAGACTGGAGGCAAACGCGATCAGGCCGTAGCGGCTGATTCGCCCGTAGGTTGTCTTGAGCCCGACGATCCCGCAGAATCCGGCCGGTTGGCGGACCGAACCGCCGGTCTCCGAGCCGAGCCCGACGAGCGCCTCGCCCGCCGCCACCGCCGCGATCGAGCCGCCGCTGGAGCCGCCCGGCACCCGCGTGAGATCCCAGGGGTTGTGCGTGGTGAAGAACGACGAATTTTCGGTCGAGGAACCCATCGCGAACTCGTCGGTATTGGCCTTGCCGACGAAGACCGCGCCTTGCGCCCGCAGTCGCGCCACCGCAGTCGCATCGTAGGGCGGCAGGAAATCGCGCAGGATCTGCGAGCCCGCCGTGGTCGGCGTATCGTGCGTGCAGAGGACATCTTTCAGCGCCACCGGGATCCCGGTGAAGGTCTCGGCCTCGCCCGCCTTGATCCGGTCGTCGGCGAGCCGCGCCTGCTCACGCGCTAACTCCGGCGTGCGAGTGATGAACGCCTTCACGCGGCCTTCGACCGCATCGATCCGTTGCAGGTGGGCCTCGGTCAGTTCCACGCTGCTGATCTCGCGCCGATCGAGCAGACCACGCGCCTCATCGATCGAGAGATAGGTTAACTCTTCCGCCACAATATCCTCTGGGGGTAGTCGTGAGTCGTGAGTCGTGAGTCGTGAGAGAGTCAGTTTTGATGGTAAAGCTTCTGCTTCCAGCGAACCTTCTCACGACTCACGACGCACGACCCGCGGCTCGTGTTAATCGAGGATCGCCCGCACCTTGATGAAACCACCTTCGGACCGTGGCGTGTTCGCCAGCACCTGATCGACGGTCAACGACGGTTCGATCACGTCATCGCGCAGGACCGGCGCGAGCGGGATGACCTGGGCGGTCGGGGCGACGTTGGAGGTATCGACGGTGCTGAGTTGATCGATGTGGCCGAGGATCGAGGAAAGTTGCTCGCGCATCCGCTCGCGTTCCTCATCGCTCAGTCCCAAACGGGCCAGCAGGGCCACATGCTCGACTTGCTCATTCGTCAGCGCCATCGTTCCCCTCGCCTCACCCTCATCGCCGGATTGCTAGTGTACGTACGCCTACTGACTGCTGTCCAGAGTGTAGCACATAGGACGATGGTGCGTCAGTTTGATGAGGATCTCCCTCCGAATTACTGCCCTCCTGATGCAATCAACGGACGTTGCTGTAAACGGACGTTGCTGTAAAGGTGTTGCTGTCGTGTATGACGCGGGGTGCGAAAATTCGTTCCGGCTGCCGCCCCTGCCGCTCTCTCCGATCGGGACCAACACCGCGAACGTGCCTCTGTTAACGGTAGGTAAAAATTTTCGCCCGGCCCCTGTTTTTTCTTGTCCCCGAACGGAGCCCGGTGTTACGCTCATCCCATGGTCAAACGGATTGTGCCGACGGAACTCTCAGGGGTGTCCAGCTTGGTAGCAGCATGGTAGCGAGCGAGGGAGAGGCAAGCAATGAGCGCGACGATCGACTTTTTGCAGCGTGAGGGCGAAGGGCAGACGTTCGCCGCGGGTCAAACTATTTTCTCGGCAGGTGATCCGGGTGATGTCATGTATGTGGTGTCCACAGGCGAAGCCGAGGTCGTGATTGATGGTCGGGCGGTGGAAACTGTTGGCACGGGCGGCATCTTCGGCGAGATGGCGCTGATCGACGCGCAACCACGCAGTGCTACCGTTGTTGCCAAGACCGATTGTTTACTCATGTCCGTCGATGGTCAGCGCTTCGAACGTCTGGTGAGTCATCACCCGCGCTTTGCTCTCCAGATGATGCGGATTCTCACGCAGCGGATACGGAATCACAACGGGTAGTGCCAGGCGCAATCTCTCGCTGTGGTCGCCCCGCATAGCCGGGCGGGCAAGAAACGACTCTTCCTTGCCCGCCCGACCCTTGTATTGCTGTCTAAGGATCTACTTCCCGGCGTCTTCCAGGTAACGCAGTAGCGAGCGCACCATCACGCCGGTCGCGCCTTTCGGGGTATAGGGGCCATCGGCGTCGGTGGCGGCGCTCCCGGCGATGTCGAGGTGGACCCACGGTTTGCCCTCGACGAACTCGCCGATGAAGAGCGCGGCGGTGATCGCGCCACCGCCACGACCGCCGGTGCTCTTGAGATCGGCGATGTCGCTCTTCAATCCGTCCTTGTATTCGTCCCAGGTCGGCAACTGCCAGACGCGCTCGCCCGCCGCCGCCGCCGAGGTCAGGAAACGGTCCATCAGCGCCTGATCGTTGCCGAACGCCCCGACCGCGATATTGCCCAGCGCGATCATCTTCGCCCCGGTCAGAGTCGCCAGATCGATGATTTCGTCGGCCCCGGCGCGTGCCGCGTGGGTCACCGCGTCCGCGAGGACCATTCGGCCCTCGGCGTCGGTGTTGCCGATCTCGAACGTCTTGCCGTTCAGCGCTTTCACCACATCGCTAGGCCGCATCGCCGTGCCGCTCGGCATATTCTCCGCCGCCGTCAGCAGGCCGATCACCTTGACGCCCGGCTTCAGCGCGGCGACCGCCCGCATCGCCCCGAGGACGGAAGCGCCGCCGCCCATGTCGGTCTTCATCGAGTACATCCCGTCGGCGGTCTTGAGATCGAGGCCGCCCGAATCGAAGGTGATCGTCTTGCCGACGAGCGCGACGGTCTTCGTCGCCCCGCCCGCGGGCTCGTATATGATCTCGACCAGGCGTGGTTCCGCCGCGCTCCCCTTGCCGACCGTCAGGATCGCGTTGTAGCCGCCCGCTTCTAGCGCCGCCCGGTCGAGGACCCGGCAGGCGAGCCCGGCTTCCTCGGCGACCTGCTGCGCCCAGGCGGCGATCTGCGCCGGCGTCTTGTCGTCGCTGATCGTGTTGACGAGGTCACGGGCCAACGCCACGCCGGAGGCGACCGCCGCGCCGTGCGCGATAGCGCCTGCCGTATCGCCGCCCTCGGTCCAGATCTCGACCGCCTCGATCGCCTTTGCTGGCGTCGTCGCCGCACCGGTCTTGTAGCGGGTGAATTGGTAGAGGGCAAGGGTCAGCCCCTCGACGATCGCCCCAATCTCCTCGGCCCCCGCGCCAACAGGCGTTGCCACCGCGACCGTGCGCGCTCCCTCATCGCGGGCGCGTTTGATCGCCGTGCCTACGGCGCGGCGTAGCGCCTCGCCCCAGCGGCCCGACTCGCTGCTTGGTTGTCCGGTGCCGGTCAGGATCAGGGTTCGCGCGCCGAGCCGCCCGAAGGTCGGGAACGCCGCGACCTCGCCCGCCTTGCCCGAGAAGCCGCGCGCTTCCAGCACCCCCGCCAACTGCCCATCGAACGCCCCCGCGATTGCGGAAGGTACTGCTGCGCCTGGGCCGATCGGCACGATCAAGGCTTCCGTCGTCGCTGTCGCTGCGTCGCCCGTTTTTGCTGTGAATGTCGGTGCCATCGTTACCTTTGCCTCCTGATCTGATGTTGTGGTGCGCGCTCGTGATCGCGCCGGTCGAAATACCCGCGCATTGTAGCGAAGTGGCGCGGCGGTGTCGCGCGGCAAGCGGTGCATGTGTTTGCTTGCCGCGGTACTTCAGGCGTCACCACGATAGTTGTGTCTACGTTATGCTTCATCATCGCGTAGATGAGCTGCCAACGAGAAAATCACCGGAACGAGTCCACATTAAGGAGCAATAACGATGGATATGCAGAGTATCGCTCGGGGCACCGGTGTGGCGAGCCTGGGCCTGGGCGCGCTCATGACCGCCGCGCCGGGGCGGATGAGTCGGCTTTTCGGTATGGGTGCGTACCGGCGTGTGGTGCTGTTTCTGGGCGTGCGCGACCTGATCATCGGGACAGGGCTTATCAGCGGCCGATCGCCGCGCCTCTGGCTCCGGGCGCGAGCCGTCGCCGATGCGGGCGATGCGGTCCTATTGGCCGGGGGGCTCTACCGCGGTGTATTCGCGCGGGGTAAGGCGGTGCTCGGTATCGGGGTGGCGATCGGATCGAGCACCCTCAGCTTCTGGCTGGCACAACGCCCATCGTGAGATAGTGCCTGGGTGCGGGCCATTCACGTCACGGGATAATCTGCGCTCGCGGCTGAATCGGTGTGGATGTGGGGCGTGCGGGCGTCCGATCGGCCCCCGAGGCGAGGAAGAGATAGAGCAGGAAAATGCAGGCGAGCAAGATCAGGAAACCGAAGATCACCGCGAGTCGCGCCGTGCGCCCCGGCCCCTGCGAGCCAGGGCTGTACGGCATGACCGTGCCCCCCTTGGGGATCATGCTCGTGGCGGCGGCGGCTTGCGTGTCGCCGCGCAGATTCATCCCGCACTGCGCGCAGAATTTGTTAATCGGCAGATTCTCCGCGCCGCAACGCGGACATTGCAGGAAACGTCGTCGTTGTGTTGTATCGGCCATGCCCCTCGTTCCTCCCTCTTCCTCCCTTCATTATCTACGATGGCCGACCCTGCGACAATGAACGCCATTGTGCTACTATCGTCGCCGTACGCGCGGCGTCGCTATCATGCTCTCGCGGGCCGTCGCGACAGCGATTTTGGGAAGAGGAAGGGAACGGGGGGATGCCGACGATTCGCCTCGCGACACTCGCGGACCGGGAAGCATTCGTCCGCCTGCGCCTGGACCTCTTCCGTGATCTCGGCGAGCTGTGCGATGAGGCGGAGGCACCCGCCATGAGTGCGATACTCGAGCGCTATTTCGCCGAGGAGCTGCCGCCCGGACGCTTCCACGCCTGGCTGGCCTTCGACGATACGGGCGTCGCGGTCGGCTCTG
>DATCMP010000773.1:0-18732 GCA_036563365.1 Thermomicrobiales bacterium | reverse complement strand
GTCGTGGGGGTGTCAAAGCGGCGAGGGATAGCGTTGCATCGGTAGGGCGGGCTTATGCGTGAGTCGTTGCCGGTGCAGGCGGGTGGTTGCAACCGCCCGCTCATACCATATTGAAGTGTGGCAGCGTCATCAATCGCCTGTCACACCGGGAATTCATCGCCTGCCTCCCTCTACACTCCGGCCCTATCTCCCATCTGTTATCCTCTCTTGTTACAGGACAGGGTGTGTCGGTCTGGGGAGGTGATGGTGGATAACGTCGTGGGCGATAGCGCGACCCCGCAGGATCGGGAGCGTTTCGAGGAGGGGATTGTCGGCCTCGCGGCGGTGTTGGCCGATGCCGAGCGACTGGTCGCGTTCACCGGAGCGGGGATCAGCACCGAGTCGGGGATACCCGATTTTCGTTCGCCCGGCGGGATCTGGAACCGCTATAAGCCGATCGATTACCAGACCTTTCTGTCATCCGATGAGGGCAAGCGCGAATACTGGCGGCGCGGGCGCAACACCTACACGGTCATCCGTGAGGCCCAGCCCAACGCGGCACATCTCGCGCTGGTCGAGTTGGAGCGGCTAGGGAAACTTGAACTCCTGATCACGCAGAATATCGACGGCTTGCACACGATCGCCGGTTCCTCGCCAGAACGCACGATCGAACTCCATGGCACCGCGCACCGAGTCTACTGTATGAATTGCGGGGCGACCGAGACCCGCGATTCGATCTCCGCTCGTCTCGATGCGGGTGAGGCTATCCCGGCTTGCCGGGTCTGCGGCGGCACCTTGCGCGCATCCACGATCGCGTTCGGCGAACCGCTGCCGCGCGAGCCGCTGCAACGGGCGATCGCTGCTGCCCGCGACTGCGATCTCTTCCTGATCATCGGCTCGTCGCTGGTGGTCAATCCCGCCGCACAACTCCCGCAGATCGCCGCCGCTGCGGGGGCCTACATCGCGATCCTCAACCAGACGCCGACACCACTCGATGATCTGGCACAGCTTGTCGTTCGCGGCTCTGCCGCCGAGGTGATGGCGCGCGTGATGCCGGAGGTGCGGGCGCGGCTGGCGGATTGATGTACGAACTACGAAGTACGAAGTGAGGCCAGTGAGCCGGTAAATGGTATGGCAATCCGTACATCTCTTTTCCTTCCAGGTAATTGGGGGAAGGTGTGAGGGGATACTGATGATTCACGGCGAGTTGACGACGTTACGGGCGATCGAACGCCAGGATCTCGACGCGCTCTGGCGGTGGTACAACGACGCGGAGGTGATGTACTACTGGGCCGAGCCCTACAAGACGATGTCGCGCGAGGATCTGGAAGCGCGTTACGGTGCCGGGCTCAGCGCCTCGACCGGACGGATGCACTGGCTGCTGATCACCACGCGCGACGAGCACGGGCAAGGTGAGCCGATCGGGCGGATCGGCTACGTCGATCTCGATCGCCGCAACCGGCACACCGAGATCGCACTCGCGATCGGCGAGCGCGAGTATTGGAGCCGTGGGTATGGCAGCGATGCGCTGATCGCCTACCTCGGCTATCTCTTCCACGAATTGAATCTGCATAAAGTTTGGTTGCGGGTCGAAGCGTTCAACGCGCGGGCGCAACGGGCCTATGAGAAGTGCGGCTTCCAACGCGACGGCGTCTTCCGCGAGCATACCTTCCTCGGTGGCAAGTATTACGACTCGATCATCATGTCGATCGTCGAGGACGACTTTCGCGCCAAGTACCCGTTTGTGGTGCCAAAACAAGGGTAAGTACGAAGTACGAACCACGAAGTACGAAGTAGAAAACGACACTGGGTCACACCACTTCGTACCTCTAACTTCGTACTTCGTACTTCACTCCTGCCTTACAACAGCGAAGCGTATAGCTCGGTTGTTTGCTGCGCGATCGCGCCCCAGGAGAAGCGTTCTTCGACGCGGCGACGACCGGCGGCCGCCATCATCGCGCAGCGGGCGGGATCCGCGAGTAGGGTATTCAGCGCTGCGGCGAGGTCGCGGCTGAAGCCGACCGGATCGACCGGCTCGTAGGGGGCTTCATCTTGTTGCTCAAGCGGCACGAGCAGGCCCGTTTCACCATCGACCACCACCTCCGGGATCCCGCCGACCGCGCTGGCGACCACCGGCGTGCCGCAGGCCATCGCCTCCAGGTTGATGATCCCGAACGGCTCGTAGATCGAGGGGCAACAAAAGACGGTCGCGTGCGAGTAGAGCTGGATGACCGTATCGCGCTCGACCATCTCGCTGATCCAGATGATCCCTTCGCGTCGCGCGCTGACCTCGGTGACCGCTGCGGTCATCTCGGCGGCGATCTCCGGCGTGTCGGGCGCCCCGGCGCAGAGGACGATTTGCACCTCGGGATCGATCGCCGGCAGGGCGCGGACGAGGTGGATGATCCCCTTCTGGCGTGTGATCCTGCCGACGAAGAGGACATACGGGCGCGACGGATCGATCCCATAACGGATGAGAGCGTCGTGGTTGCCGGTGGGGTGATAGAGCGCGGTGTCGATCCCGTTATAGATGACATGGACCCGCTCCGGGCGGGCGTCGGAGACGCGGAGAACATCGTCGCGCGTCCCCGCGGAGACGGCGATCACCGCATCGGCCTCGCGCAGCGCCGTCCCCTCGACCCAGTTGGAGAGGTCGTAGCCGCCCCGTAACTGCTCGCGCTTCCACGGGCGCAGCGGTTCGAGCGAGTGCGTGGTCAGCACCAGCGGTATCCCGTAGGCTTGCTTGATCAGCAGTCCGCCCATATTGGTGTACCAGGTATGGCAATGGACGACATTGGCATCGACCGCGGTCGCGGCGAAGGCGACGCTGCGTGCCATCGCGCCGAAGACCGGTCGCAGATAGGACGGCGCGGTGAAGCCGCTATCGTCGAGGCCGTAGCCGCGCACCCGCAACCGCCCATCATCGATCTGCTGCTCACCGAACGCGCGCACTTCGACATCGATTAGGCGGGCCAGTTCGCGGCTGAGGAATTCCACATGGACCCCCGCGCCGCCATAGACATGGGGCGGATATTCATTGGTGAGCAGCAAGGCTTTCACGGTTCCCCCTCACGAACGATGCGCGCGATCGATAATGCGTGGCCCTGCCGATCGTACCACCTCTGCCCGGTGTCGCCTACTCATGGAGCGGCGCGGATTCGTGTATAGTCCCGCAATCGATTGGGCGTCCATCCGGGAGGTGCTGATGACGAGCGCGAACGATGCCGCGAGGACAGGTTTGGTCTTCCACGACCGGTATTTGCAGCACAATACCGGGCTGGCGCGCAGCGGCTCGCCTGCGGTGCCGTACCCCTTCGCCGAGCCGGAGCCGCACGTCTCCAGCCCGCGCACGGTCAGCCGCGCAAAACACCTGATCGATCTCTCGGGCCTGGGTGAACGGTTGACCGCGATCACTCCGCGCTACGCCACGGAAGAAGAGTTACGGATGGTCCACGATGCGGCGTACATCGCGCGGGTGCAGGCAATCGCGGCGGAAGGTGGCGGCGATGCCGGGATCAATGCCCCCCTCGGCCCCGACGGCTTCGCGATCGCCGCCCTCGCCGCTGGCGGCGCGATCGCGGCGGTTGATGCCGTGATGTCCGGCACGGTGCGGAACTGCTACGCGCTCGTTCGCCCGCCCGGCCATCATGCGCTCGCCGACCGTGGCTTAGGCTTCTGTCTCTTCAACAATATTGCCGTCGCCGCGCGGCACGCACAGCGCACCTATGGCCTCCGACGGATCGCGATCATCGATTGGGATGTCCACGATGGGAATGGCACACAGGAGGCGTTCTACGCCGATGGCGACGTCCTCTTTGTCTCCTTGCATCAGGAGGGCCTGTTCCCGCCCGATATGGGCCTGCTCGAACAGATCGGATCCGGCGCCGGGATTGGCAAGACCGTCAATATCCCGCTGTCCCCTGGCTCGGGTGACGCGGCGTATGCCGCCGCGATCGCACGGATCGTCGCCCCGATCGTGCGCCAATTCGCCCCCGAACTGCTCCTGATCTCGTGTGGGCTCGATGCCGGGGCGTTCGATCCGCTCGGTCGGATGAACCTCTCTTCGGTCGGCTTCCGGGAACTGACAGAGGCTGTGCTCGCCCTGGCCGATGACTGCTGCGGCGGGCGGCTCGTTGTGGTCCATGAAGGTGGCTACAGTCAGACCTATGTACCCGCCTGCACGCTCGCGATTGTGGAAGCGATGGCCGCCGTTGCGGAACCGTGGACCGACCCGGCGCTCTCGCGTTTGCTCCGCACCCGTACGCGAAGGGAGGTGGGTTTGGATGCCGAGCAGGCGATCGCCTCGGCGATCGCCGTGCAGCGCACGTACTGGACGCTCTAATCGCTAGAGTATTGCCTTGGGATAGCTGGTAGGGGGCTTGCATCGACGTTGTATACTGCAAATATCCATGGGAACCCGCCGCGGCTACTGATTCCGAACGGTAGTCATTGTGACATGTCGCCATCATTGGTATATTTCCCAATGTTGGTCTGTGCGGGACAGGTTATTTGGTGACACGCGCCTTGCGCGGTATACCAGAACACGATTTGGAGCGTACGTTAATCGCTCCTGATTGGTGACGATCGTGCGGATTGTGACTATTACTGCTACCTGATACGAAGTCGGTGCGTTATAGTGATCAGCGGATCGAAAGTTCGTCGATTTGGGGGATATCGTCGAACTTCCGCGAACGATGCCAAAGGTGCGGAACCGGACTGCTGCTCGGTGCTACCTATCACAGTGCGCCATTCACGGGGGCGGAGGGAAGAACGTCCCCGTGTGGTGAGTATAGGGCGGCGGGATGCGGGAAAACGTCTCGTCGCCTCGTTTTGAACGGCCCCATGGTGCATGGGGATCATCACGAAGGGGGTCATCATGGTTGAGCGCGAGACTGTCACCAGAAGGGGCCGCGGCAGACGTCCACGGAGCGCGACAACGGAGCTTGCGGCGGCGCGTGGCGCGATGGCGGTGGCCGACTCGGATGTGCGCGAGGATTTCCCCTTCACCCTGCCGGATCGCGGGGCGATGTGGATGCGCCTATCGCTGAATGCCTCGCAGGTCGCCGCGCTTTGTGGCGTCACGCTGCGACAGGTCATTCACTGGGCCGACCGCGGCTACTTACCGCGCGCCTCGCAGGACTCGGGTGCGTTCACCGGCCAGGCGGTTGATATGTGCATGCTGATCAAGGAAGCGCGCACGCGCGGGATTTCCCATGCGCGAGCCGCCGAGCAGGCCCGCCGGTTCTTGGCCGACGAACTCCAGCGCGATGGCGGTACGCCGCGCGTCGGGGCACCGGACATCTCGGCCATCGCCGTGCAAATTCGCGAGATCGAGCGCAACGCGCACGCCCTCCTGGAACAACTCGATCCCAAGATGCCGCAGGACGACGCGGAGTAGACGCCGCAACGACTCTGCCCTCTGGCTGTTACGTTGGCCCGGCGCAATTGTGCCGGGCCAACGTGCTCATTGTGATCGCTGGCCCCTGCACCTATCCGGCCACCCTACGCGATACAATACGCGTTGCATGATCGTGCGGCGGAAATTGTGTCGTGAACGGTGAAGCTATGCCGCGCGGTGCGCGAGAGGGGGGGCGATGACGTCCGGTGATGACCAGAACGGCGGGCAGCCGCTCCGCCGCGCAGATCTGCGCGGCACCTGGGCGATGGAGCGCGAGGCGAACCTGAGTGGGGCCAAGGCGGCGGAGCGTGCGGCGTTGCAGAAGCTCCACGGTTTGGAAGCGGCCAAGAGTATCCGCGACCGCTCCTTGACCCTCTTCAACCGGACCCGGTGGGGGTTAGGGAATAGCGGCACCTTCGCCGCCGCCGATTTCCTGGAGGATATGCGCCAACTCGGCGGACAGGATGTCGCCATCCTCGGCGTGCCGCTCGATGCCGGCACCACCTATCGCTCCGGGACGCGCTTCGGCCCGCAGGCGTTGCGGCGGATCTCCACCCTGGGCGGCAACTACAACCCCGAGCGCGGCGTGATTTTGAACGAAGCGCTCGATATTGTCGATGTGGGCGATGTGCAGGTGATCCCCGCCAACCTGGAAAAGAGTTTCGACCAGATCGCCGACGCGATCGCGTACCTGACCGAGCGGGCCGTCTTCCCGGTCGTCCTCGGCGGCGACCACTCGATCGGCTATCCCGATATTCGCGGCATGGCCCCGTTCATCGGCGGCAATATTGGCATCATCCACTTCGATCGGCACAGCGACCTCAGCGAGTCGGCGTACGACGAGCGGATGCACGGCTCGCCGTTCTTCCACGCGACCAACATCCCGAATGCCCCGGCCACGAATCTGGTGCAGGTCGGGATCGGTGGCTGGACCGGCTCGAAGCCGGGGATGAAGGTCGCACGCGAGCGTGGGGCGACGGTCATCACGATCGATGACATCGATCGTTTCGGCCCCGAGCGGATCATGGAGTTCGCCCTCGAAGTCGCCTGGAAGAATGCTAAGGCCGTCTGGCTCTCGTTCGATATTGACTCGGTTGATCCGGCATTCGCGCCTGGTACCGGCACGCCCGAGCCCGGTGGGCTCACCGCTCGCGAGGCATTGCGGATGTTGCGGCTCGCCGCGCGTGAGGGTCTGGCCGGGATGGAGGTGGTCGAGGTCGCCCCGCCGTACGATGTGGCCGATGTCACCGCATTGCTGGGCGGTCGCGCGATCATGGACGTCCTCGCCACCCTCGTCGAGGCGGGCAAACTCGGGCGTCGGCCCGTCGCGACCGGTGACGAAATCCGCGCGGATGACGTTGCCAAGAGTGAGGAACAGCCGGGCGGTTGAGCCCGACCGATCAAGGTCATAGCTGGGTGAGGTGACGAGTTGACCGCGACGAGCAGCGGCGAGGAACCGCGCGCGACGACGACCAGATTCGCCGTGCGGTTCTCCCCGCTCCGTGCCTGGTTCATCCTCGGCACGACGCTCTCGGGTCTGGGTTTCGCCCTGCCCTGGTTTCGGATCAGCCGCAGTTATGAGTGGTGGTACGGCGGCTGGCATCTGCTCACGACGAACGAGCCCGATCTGTGGTGGATCGTGTTCCTCTTTCTGGGCTATCTTATCCTGCTGTCGGCTGGCTATTGGCTTCTGCGGCTCGATTCACTCTCCGCCGGGCTGCTGGCATCGCTCGCCATCGCTGTGGCGTTGGGCACAGTGGTAGTGGTTGCGCTCGCCGCCGCCGATGCCGTACAGGATCAAGGGCGGGTTTACCGACTCGATCTCAACGTCGGGCTTTTTCTGATGCTTCCGGGGCACGGACTGATGATCGTTTCTGCTCTGGGTGGTTTCATTGTGCAACTGTTGGGAGAGCTATTGCCCGCCGATCGGGCAGATCGACTGAGCGCGCCGCACGACGCTGATGTTCGTTAGCGCAAAGAAATATCGGTGACGCCGATCGCGATCAGGCGATCATCGGTGCCACCCACGGTACGTGCCGGGCGCTCTGGCGCGTCGAGGGTACGGAAGGTGATCGCATGCTGGCCGGGCGCGAGCGTAATCGGCAGCTCGTAGACCTTCGGCTCGGCAACGAGCCACTCGCCGAGTTGCTGCCCATCCACGCTAACCACCAGACGGCGAGGCTGGTTAAAACTCCATCCCTCGAAACGGAGCGTGCCGCTCTGCGCGTTGGCGCTGAGGCTCCAGGTGTCCAGCGTGGCCGACCACGGAATCCAGCGCATCCGCCGTTTATCCGCCAATGATTCGGCCTGATGCCAGCCCTCGGTCGCGCGTAGGAGGAATTGCGGCGTGCCGACCGGCAAGGGGCGGTACACCGCCATCCGCTCGTCGGTGTAGAGGGGCGTCGGCTCGGCGTAATCGCGCAGATAGGCCGCGATCTCTGCCTGATTCAGCTTCGGGTCGTCCAGCAAGACGACGATCCAGCGCACGCCGCTCAGGTGCAGCATCCAGATACCGGTCCCGGTGTTCAGCGTCGGGGTGATGTCGCCGCGCGAGTCGGCGGGGTCGGCGAATGGCGGCAGCGCGAGGATCGGGTAGGCCAGCGGGCGCGAGAGATACCCCCCGACGATCGGCTGTCCGTGCACGGTCTGCCCGAAGAGCGAGGTCGCGCGGGTCAGCGAGAAGGGGAGTTCCAGCACCGCGCCACGGGCGTTCGCGGCGGCGAGTTGCCGATAGAACGGCGCTGGCTGCACCGCCGACAAGGGGTATGGCGCGGCGAAATGCTCGGCCAGCAGCGCCGCTACCAGCAGCGGCAGCGCTACCCTGGGCAGCATCGCGCCTCGCAGGGCGGGCAGGCGTTCGCGGAGTCCGGCGATTCCTAGCCCGGCGAGGATCGCCAGGCAGAGCGTGACCAGCAGCGCGAAGCGGCCCGGGACACGCGACACATTGACGCCGGGGATCTGTTGCAAGAGTCGGTACGGGAGCGGGATCGCCGGGTACCCCCGCCCGGCGATCTGCAACGTCGGGCCGAGCGCCAGGACCGCGAAGCCGACCGCACCGAGACCCCAGAGCCAGCCCCGGCGACCGCGTAGCCACAACCCTGTTCCCGCCAACAAGAGCGGCAGAAACCCGAGGAAGATCGCCCGCTCCACTGCTGGCGCGACCGCCCTGCCGCCGAGCCGTTCGGCGCTCGCGCCCCACCACGCCTGGAGCGGACTCGGGGTGACGAACGAGAGGAGGTCGGCGGAGAACTGCTCGGGTCCGAGGACCGCCGGGCGCGTGGTTGCGCTGACCTGGAGCTCACGCGCCGTCGGGACGAGGAACGGCAGGATCAGGATGATCCCTCCCGCGCCGATCGCTGCGGCGACGCCCAGCGGCGCGAGCGAGCGGCGGGTGAGCGCGGTGAATGGGGCGTAGAGCGCCGTGAGCGCGCCGGCGAAGAGGAGATACTGCCAGTCGCAGAGGGCGATCAGGAGCAAGGATACCGCGCCCGCACCGAGCCAGCGGAGACGCTGGCGACCGGTCTTTTCACTGGCCGTGACGAGGCAGAGTAGATAGGCGGGCAGCCATTCGGACGCGAGCAGATTGGCGTGGCCGAGCAAGTGCGCGAAGTGGTACGACCCGAACGCATAGATGATTCCGCCGACGAAGCCCGCCTGATAGCTGCCGCTGATCCGCGCGACGAGGAGGTAGGCAAAGTACGCGGCGAGGCTGAACGAGAGGAAAACGACGGTGTTGTAGGCGGCGGTCAGGCCAAACACGATCTGGATCGGCAGGGTGACGAGCCCGTTGAACGGGTTCAATGTGTGCAGATAAAGCGGTGCGCCGTATGGCGCGTAGAGGAGCGGCGTCTGGTAAGGATTTTGCCCTTGACTGAGCGACATACGCAGCCACCAGTAATCCCAGTAGTTCTGCCAGGCGTCCCGGCCATCCCCCGGCAGCGCCGTGCCGAAGTGCCGAATCAGGGGGTAGGTGGCGATGATCGTGATCAGCAGATAGAGGCCGAGCGGTAGGAAGTGCCGCAAGGCGAGGGTACGAGGGGTATCGGCCTGCGTCGGCGTTGGGGAGAGCGGTTGTGGCGCGACAGCGGGCGACGTGCGCCGCTTGCGACGGCGCATCCCCGGCTTGGTCGGCTTGCGGTCGCTATTGGTGATCATCAGCGCCGCCGATCAACACGCCAAGGGCGTTCACCGCGCCGCCACGCGCACCGCCGCGGCGGCGATGTCGCTGGCGAGGCGGGTGCGGAAGATCCAGCGCGCGGTATCGCGATCGTTGGCGGCGTTCCAGGCGGCGAGTCCCCCTGCCCGCGCGATCTCCTCCGGGAAGCGGTCGCCGCTTTCGAATTCTAAGCCCTCGGTCAAGATTTGCTCGCAGCGGAATTCCCCGGCGCGACGCAGCAGAAGCGGCCACTCGGCGTCGGTGCCGACGCTGTGCTCGCGGCCGTGCTCCGCGAGATAGGTGATCGCGCGCCGGGAGAGCCCGCGCGAGCCGGAGCAGACATCGACCTCCGCGCCGTAGAACTGCGAGACGATCCGATTCGCCAGCCCCTCAGTCTCGATCTGATTCGCCGGATGTGTCGCCCAGGCGCGGGCGGTGCGCCCGAGGAGGAGGAGATCGGTGCTGGCGATCTGAGCGATCGTTGCGTCGAGTTCTGCCGGATAGTTGTGCCACCAGTGGAGCAACCGATCGCAGTCGCAGAGGTGGACCGCCGGGGCGAGTTCCGCCGCTTGCCGCACCGCGCCGAGTCGTCGCCAGCCGATCTCGCCGTAGGCGGTCGGGTGCTTCGTCACGTTCGCTCCGATGGCGATGAGTGGTGCGAGCACACGGTCCGGCGTCTCCACGGTCGCGAAGATCACCAGCCCGGCATAACGCTCTGCGAGGTCCGGCAGTGCCGCGACGAGGCTCGGCAGATCGGCGGCGTGCGGGTCGTGGATTGTCGAGGCGAGGGCGACGGCTGGCCGGGTAGTCATCGACCACCCGCTCGTTGTGTCAGGCCGTGAGCACACCCCGCGCGAAGCGCCGCAAGGGCCTCGGCGATGGTCTGCTCCTTGTTGAAGACCGCCGATCCGGCGATGACCTGATCGGCACCCGCCGCGACGACCCGCGCGATATTCTCGGCGTGGACGCCGCCATCGACCGCGAGGATCGCCCGCGGATTAATCGCATCGAGTGCCGCGCGCAAAGCCGTAATTTTCGCCAACTGGCTCTCGATGAACGCCTGCCCGCCGAAGCCGGGATTGACCGACATGACCAGGACGGAATCAACGATCGGCAGCACCTCGCTCAGCGCGGATGTCGGCGTTCCCGGATTCAGCGTGACGCCCGGATGGACACCGAGTTCGCGGATGCGGGTGAGGGTGCGGTAGAGATGTGTCGCCTCTTCGACGTGAACGGTGAGCCAATCCGCTCCGGCGCGCACAAATTCTTCCAGATACCGCTCCGGGTGGGCGATCATCAGGTGGACGTCGATCGGCAACGTCGTCGCGCGCCGGACGGCGGCGAGGACCGGCAGGCCGATACTGATGTTGGGGACGAAGGCGCCGTCCATCACGTCGAAGTGGATCAGATCGGCCCCTGCTGCCTCGGCGGCGGCAATATCCGCGCCAAGCCGCGTGAAGTCGGCGGACAGGATCGAGGGGGCGAGACGGATATCGGTCGCGGCGGGCACGCTTGTTCCTCCTGTTGGGGTCCGCTCAGTCGGCCTGGGTTTCGGCGAGGACGAGTGCGCCGATCAGACCCGAGTCCTGATCGAGCCCGGCTGGCACGATCTGCGGGACTGGGACGAGGCGGGTCAATTCGGCGGCGTAGCGCCGGAGCGGCTCGAATAGTTGCTCGCCGCGCGCGATGACACCGCCGCCGATCACGATGATGTCCGGGCAGAGGAGCGTGGCGGTGTTGGCGATCCCGATCGCCGTATATTTCGCCACCTCATCCCAGATCGCCGGGTCGTCCAATTCCTCGGCTGGTTTGCCGAAACGAGCGCGCAGCCCGGTGCCGGAGACGACCGCTTCAAGGCAGCCACGACTGCCGCAGCGGCATGACGGGCCGTCGGCCCAGACGATCTGATGCCCACCTTCGGTGTCGTGCGCGCCGTGATGGACGCGGCCACCGAGGATAACGCCGGTGCCGACGCCGGTGCTGATCGTGTAATAGACGAGGGTCTGTGCCCCTTTGCCCGCGCCCTCGCGCCACTCGGCGAGCGCCGCGCAGTTGGCGTCGTTGTCCATCCAGACCCGCGCCCC
The DNA here is from genome assembly GCA_036563365.1 of Thermomicrobiales bacterium. Taxonomy (GTDB): domain Bacteria; phylum Chloroflexota; class Chloroflexia; order Thermomicrobiales; family CADCWN01; genus CADCWN01. Next base: position 7,115 of record DATCMP010000773.1, on the reverse strand, counting down.
GAGCCGCTTCTCCAGTTCGCCGACCAGGGGATAGCCGTGCCAACCGGGGAGGTTGAGCGGATTGGTGATGCCGCGCGCGAAGTCGAGCGGTCCGGCGCAGGAGATCCCGATCCGGGCAATCCCCTCGGGCGCGATTGTGTGCGCCATTCTCGCGATTTCGGTCGCGCCATCCGCGCCGTGATGGGGCGTGAGGGTGCGCTCGGCGGTGAAGCCGCCCCGCCCATCGCGCCGCCCGACGCGAATCCGGGTCCCCCCGATATCGATGCCGATCGTCGCGTCGGTACTTTGCTCCACCGCATAGCCTCCATCAGTGGCGTTCCACGGGGACTGGCCGGGCCATTCGCCCCGGCTTGCGATTATAGGTCTTCCGTGACTATTCCGGCGAGGATGGCGTAGAGTTGCACCGCCGCCACCTGGTTGAGCAACTCGACTCGGCCCCGTCGCCCGAAGCCGATCAGCCCGGTCCGCGGATCGCGCCCTGTGGTCCAGGCACGACCGGCGTATTCGACCAGTGCTGACCGGTACCACTCGTGGTCGCCCAGTATGTCCCCGAGCAGGCGCAAATTGCGGAAGAAGATCGCGTTAAATGGCGGGTCTTGCGCCCAGAGACGATCGTCTTTTGCGTAGCGTGCCAGAGCCGCGTCGGCGATTGCCCATGCCCGTGTCAGAAACCGCTGGTGACCGGTCACCCGCCAGAGCAGCGTCGCCGTGCCCAACATCGTCCCCTGATTGTACGACCATTTCGTTCGCTCGATCGTGCCATCGAGCTTGAGATGGTCCCAATAGAGCCCATCGCTCGGATCGCGCAGGGTCCCTTCGACCCAGTCATAGAGGCGCTCGGCCCAGCGCAGGTATTCGTCGTCAGCGGTCGCGGTGTGCAAGTGCAACGCCAGGATCGCGGCGGGCGCGTTCGACACCGTATTACGGTCGCGCGTGGCGTTGGCCGCAGGCTGCGCCCAGAAGATCCCGCCTGGGCTGGGGTGGCGGGGATCATCGTCCCAGGCGCTGCTGATGAAGGTGAAGATTCGGGCGGCATCATCGCGCCAGCGGGGGTTGCCACTGACCCGCCAGAGATCGATCAGATCGAGGCCGATCCAGATATTGTCATCGTAGTATGTATCCCCACCTGGCGGGATCGGATAGGCCGTGCCTCCCGGCGGTGCGCTGGTGGTGTCCCAATAGTGGGCGAAGAACGCCTCGCCAAGCTGTTCGGCCCCTGTCAGGACGGCGGGAGCGGCACCGGGCAGCGCCGCGATGTCGAGGGTCGCGGCGAGCGCCTGGCCGAACGGCCAGAGATAGGCGTAACGACGGTCGGTGGGCAGCGCGGGCGCGTGTTCGCGGAACATCGCCCTATCGGTGTACCCAAATTCGCGCATCATCGCGGCATAGGCATCGCGAGCACGACCCGCCCAGGAGTCCGGTTCCGGTACGATCGGGCGCTGCCCGCGCCCACGCCCGCGCCAACGACTGACGAGGCGGCGTAATCGCGGCGGCTCGGGCATTGGCACTCCCCTGTCGCGGTGCGCTACGGGTTCCCCCGCGTCAAGTGTAGCCGATCGGTTGATGGTCGCCTGCTGGGGATTATGCTGGAAGGGCAAACGCCGCTCAGGTCTCAGGCGCGGTTCGCGACGAGTAGTAGCGTGTCACGGGCCTGCTCGATATAGGCGCGCATCATCGGACCCTGCGGGTATTCCACCGCGACGATCAGACTCAAGACGGCGTTGAGACGATCGAGCGCGGTGCCGGTTTGGGTCGTGGCGCTGCCCGCGCGACGGTGCGCGATCAGTCCGTCGCGCAGGCGCGCGACCGTCCGCTCCACCTCATCGACCTGGGCGACGATCACACCGGGCGCGGCACTCAACACGGTGTCGAGTTGCCGCGCCGCCTGGCGACAACCGCTCACGAGGGCATTGTCATCGATTGGTGGTGCCGGATTGCGTCTCGCCATCGTCACTCACGATCCTGTTCTGGCCCATTCTGGGTTTGCGTGGTTGGGTGAAGCGCAGATAGTCGGTGGCGCTGCGGGCCGACTCGTTGCCGCCGAAGACGATCACCAGCCGCTCGATGAAAACGCCCGCGAGGGTCGCCGCCGCCGCGATGATCGTCCCGGTGCGCGACCGTCGCCCGGTGAGTTGCTGCGCCGCGTGGATCGCCACCGGCAGGGCCGCGCCGAGGCCGACCATCCCATATTTGTGCAGCGCCCCGAGTTTCGGTGTCTCGATCGGCCCGGCCACGTCGCGCGCTCGCCAGATCTGGGAGATGATCGCGTGCAGCGCAAGTTCGCCTACGCCGATGATCAGCGACAGGCGCTCCAGACGGTGCTGCGTCCCTTCTGGGGCGTTGCGTGCTTCCGCCGCGAGCGTGATAGCGGCGAGCGCCGATGCGGTAGAGGCCAGCCCAAAGAGGGTCGGTAAGGCGCGTGGGATCGCGGCCCAGAGCGGCACACTCGTCGCTGCCGAGAGCGCGCCGGTGTAGCCCGCCATCACCATCCCCATACCTGCCGCTGGCACGCTGAGCCAACGGGCCGCACGCCGTGCCACCGTGGACCCGGTGAGATCTTCGACCCCCTGTGCTACGGCGGTGAGTCCAGCAAAGAGGCCGAACACCGAGAGAGCCCACGAGCCGATCGACATCGGCGAGGTGGGACGGACGATCCGCAGCATGTTATAGAAGCGGACTGGGGTATGAAGATCGGCGATCAGGAGCGGCGGGCTGGCGAGTAAAGCGGCCAGCGAGATGTAGCGCCCCGCCCGCACTATCGTCCGATCGCGTTCCGGCGACGCCAGATCGACCACGGTGGCGATCACCTGTGCCCCCCCGCCGAGCCCGCCGGTGAAGTAATACCCCGCGATCAGCCAGCCCCAGTGGCTCGGCTTGATCGACGGACGCCCATAATACGTCTCATTCCGGTATGGGCGCGAGTCGCGCGGGCTGTCGGCGTTCGCGGACAAGTCCTCGTCGCGACGCTTGCGGCGACCGTAAGGGGCGCGCTCGGTCATCTCACTCACCAGCGTTCTCCGCTCATTTCTTGCCGCTCATTTCCTGCCATTAAGGAAGGTCGCTGCGGCGGCGATGACGACGCCGGTCATCGTCGCCAGTCCCGCGAGGAACGCCAGACGGACGCGCGTTGATGGCAGGGTAGGGGCAACCGGCAGGCCGTAACGTTCGGGGCGATCGAGGAGAAGGAAAAAGGCGTGTAGCGGTCCGATGCCGCCTGTCGTCCCCGGCGTCCCCGGTGCGCCGTAGAGCGCGGCATTCGGCACGCCGCGCGCGTGCAGCGTCGTCAACCGTCGTTGGGCGCGCTCCTGAAGCTCGCGCAGTTCGCCGAACTGGATCGAGTCGGTCGGGCATGCCTTGGCGCAGGCCGGTTCCAGTCCGCCCTTGAGACGATCGTAGCAGAGGGTACACTTATGGGCCTTACCATCGATCTTACTTGTCATAATCACGCCGAACGGGCAGGCGGGGACGCAGTAGCCACAGCCGTTGCAGATGTCTTGCTGCACCACGACCGTGCCGAACTCGGTGTAGAAGAGTGCTCCTGTCGGGCAGGCTTCGAGGCAAGCGGCATTCTCGCAGTGCTTGCAGATGTCGCTCATCATCAGCCAGTTGCTCTGGTATGGCTGCATCGTCGTCGCGCGCTCGTCGGCCGCGGTGCTGATCTGCTCCACGAAAGCGACGTGTCGCCAGGTCGTCGCGGAGAGGGCGGCGGTGTTGTCGTAACTCTCCCCGGTGAGGCCGATATTGTCGGCGGGCAGCGCGTTCCATTCTTTGCAGGCGACCTCGCAGGCTTTACAGCCGATGCAGAGGCTGGTATCGGTGAAGAAGCCGTAATCGCGGCCCGGCACGATCCGCACGCCCGCCGTCAGCTCGGATTCATCCCGCATCGGGTGTGGCATGATCGCCTCGGGATAGTCCAGTGCGCGAGGTGGGGCAACCGTGGGATAGCGTTCGACCATCTCGCTCATCGCTTCGACCCCTCGCTCCCATCCGCGCCGTATGGCTTGTTGTCGCCGCGCGCGAGCCGACCCTTGCGGAGATCGCAGGTGAGCGCTTTCCCTTCGTGGATCGTCGTGTTCGGGTCACCAACGACCGAGGTGAGGACGTTGGCGATGTCGCCGGTGGCATACCCTTCCCAACCGAAATGCCAGGGCATCCCGATCTGGTAGAGGCGTTTACCATCGATCTCGAATGGGCGCAGCCGCTCGGTCACCAGCACCTTCATCTCGATCGCGCCGCGCGAGGTCGAGATGACCGCCCAATCGAGGTTGGCGATCCCCTTCTCGCGCGCCAACTCAGGCGGAATCTCCACGAACCCTTCCGGCTGTAGCTCGGCGGTGGATGGGACGAGGCGCGTCGGGATCCCGCCGGAGTGATGCTCGGTTAGGCGATAGGTCGTCAGGACGTAGGGATAGCGCGGGTCGCCGACGGCGTGATAACGGTTGTCTGGGCTTTCCCATTTCTTCGCCGCCGGGTTGTCCTGTTGGGCGTACAGGGGGTTCTTGATCGGCGACTCGACCGGCTCGTAGTGCGCCGGGAGGGGGCCATCCTTGAGGCCGCTCGGGGAGAAGATCTGCCCCTTGCCATCGGCCATCAGGATGAACGGCGATTTGCCGTCAAGCGCGTCCATCCCGTGCGGGTGTTTCGACCAGTCCGGCACGTAGTCGGGTGCTTTCTTCGGCTCGAAGTCGAGCGCGTCGAGGCAGGCCCATTCGCCCTTCTCGGCATCCCACCAGGTGTAGCGTTTGCGCTCACTCCACGGCTTGCCTGCCGGATCGGCTGCGGCGCGGTTGTAGATGATCCGCCGGTTCGCGGGCCACGCGAACGCCCAATCGAGATGGGTACCGGGTCCATCCGGGCCATCGGCCTTGCGCGAACGGGCGTGATTGAAGTCGGCGCGCGGGAAGACTCCGCTGTAGATCCAGCAGCCGCAGGCGGTGGAACCATCGTCTCTCAGCGCGTCGAACGAGGCGATCTGCTCGCGCGCGGGCCAGGTATAGCCGTTAATCTCCTTCAGCACCGCTTCCGCCGAGGGTTCCCTGATCGCGCCGTGCTCCGGGTAAGCCCAGGTCAGGTTCTGGATCGGCAGGTCTTTCGGATCGGTGCTGTCAGCGTAGAGTTCTTTCAAGCGCTTGCCGAGGTGATAGGTGAACCAGAGATCGGAGCGGATATCGGCGCGCGGTTCGACCACTTGCTCATGCCACTGAATCAACCGGTGCGTGTTGGTGAATGTCCCGGCCTTCTCGCCGGGCAGGGCGGCGGGCAACAGGAAGATTTCGGTCTGGATCTCTTCGGGCCGCACCTCCCCGCGCTTCGCTTCCGGCGACTTGTACCAGTACGACGCGGTTTCGTTCTCGAACGTCTCGCGCACCACCATCCATTCGAGATTCGGCAACGCCTCGCGGATCATCCGCGTGTTGTGGCCGCCGACGACCGGGTTCTGGCCCATCAACAGCAGCCCCTTGATCGTGCTGTCGCGGATGGCGAGCATCATCGGCAGTTGGGAGTGGTCGCCGACGATCTTCGGCAGCCAGCCGTAGCCCCAACCGTTCTCCTTCGTCGCGTTGTCGCCGTACCAGGCGCGCAGCAGGCTGACCATATACTTCGGCAGATTGTGCCAGAAGCCGGTCGGTGCCGCCTCGACGCTCAGGTATTCGTCGAGGGTCTTATGGGGATGGGTAGCGCTGGGCTGGGACAAATAGCCGGGCAGGAGATGATAGAGGGTCGGGATGTCGGTGCTGCCCTGGATCGAGGCATGGCCGCGCAGCGCCATGACGCCGCCGCCCGGACGCCCGATATTGCCGAGCAGCGCCTGGATGATCGCGCAGGCGCGGATCATTTGCACCCCGGTCGTGTGATGGGTCCATCCGACCGCGTAGCACCAGGCGCCGGTGCGCTCGCGGCCCGAATTGTGGGTGATCGCCTCGGCGACCTTCAGGAACGTCGCCTGGGGGCAGCCGGTGACCCGCTCCACCATCTCCGGGGTGTAGCGGGCGTAATGCCGCCGCATGATCTGGTAGACACAGTTGGGGTGTTGTAAGGTCCGATCGGTCGGCGGCGGGCCGGAAGTCAGTTCTTCCTCTTGTTTTTCCGGTTCCGGCTGCCCTTGTCGCGAGTAATGCTCGGCCAGGGGCGAGGGAATCGTCTGGCCGCGATATTGCCACGACTTTTCGTCATAGATATGCTTCTCGGCGTCCCAGCCCGAGAAGAAGCCATCGAGCGCGTCGGTGTCCTGAAAAGCGTCCTCGATGATCGTCGCGATGTTGGTATAGTCGAGGGCGTATTCCTTGAACCAGAGATCGTTCTCGAGAATATAGTTGATCAGCCCGCCGAGAAAGGCGATATCGGAGCCCGCGCGCACCGGGGCATAAATATCCGCCAGCGCCGAGGTGCGCGTGAAGCGCGGATCGACGTGGATGATCGTCGCGCCGTTCCGCTCCTTCGCCTCTAGCAGGAAGCGGAAAGCGATCGGGTGATTCTCGGCCATGTTCGAGCCCATCACCACGACACAGTCGCTATTGGCGAGGTCCCATTGCGGCATTGTGGCGGCCCCGCGCCCGTAGGTGGCACCCAAACTGGGCACCGAGGAGGAGTGTCATATTCGGGCCTGGTTCTCGATGAACGCGACCCCCAACCCGCCGCTCAGGAGCTTCTTGATCAGGTAGTTCTCTTCGTTGTCGAGGGTGGCCCCGCCCAGTTCGGCGATCCCCAGCGTGTGGTTGACGATCGTGCCGTCGGGGAGTTCGCGCACGAATGTCTCGTCGCGCGTCTGCTTCACCAGTTGGGCGATCCGTTCCATCGCCCAGTCGAGCGGCTTGTCCTCCCAGCGATCGGCGTAGGGCGCGCGGTATTTCACGGTCGTCAGGCGATTGGGATTGGAGAGCCAGCCGAAGGTCGCCGCCCCCTTCGGGCAGAGTGTTCCCCGGTTGATCGGGCTGCGCGGGTCGCCCTCGACGTGGATGATCTCCTCGCCGCGCGCGTAGACCAGTTGCCCGCAGCCGACGGCGCAGTAGGGGCAGATACTCGCGCCGACCCGATCGGCCTCTTCCAAACGTGGGCGTACCCGACGCGAATCGGCGGACTCAGCGGCGGTGCTGAGCGCATCCTCGCCGCGCAGC
>DATCMP010000769.1:0-11175 GCA_036563365.1 Thermomicrobiales bacterium | reverse complement strand
CGGTGGTACGCTGAGGGCATGAGAGCATACAGCATCGACCTGCGCGAGCGGATCGTGCGCGCGGTCGCGGGCGGGATGAGCAAGGCCGAGGCGGCGCGGGTGTACGACGTGGGGCTGCGGACCGTCAAGCGGTACGTGAAGCAGCAGGCGGAGGCGGGCCACCTCCGTCCCAAGCCGCTGCCGGGGCGGCGGCGCGAGATCCCCCCCGCGGCCGAGGCGGCCCTGCGGGCGCAGGCGGCGGCGCACGCGGACGCCACGCTCGACGCGCACCGGCGGCGCTGGGCCGCCGAGCAGGGGGTGGCGGTGAGCCGCGCCACCATGAGCCGCGCCTTCGTGCGCGCCGATCTGCCGCGCAAAAGAAGTCGCTGATCGCCGCCGAGCGGGATGACGCGGCGCGGGCGGCCTGGCGCGCCGAGGCGGCCACGCTCGACCCGACCGCCCTTATCTTCGTGGACGAGAGCGGTGCCAACCTCGCCATGACGCCGCGCCGCGCCCGAGCGGCGCGCGGCCAGCGGGCCTACGGGGCGGTGCCGCGCAACCACGGCGCGAATACCACCCTGGTCGCCGCGCTCGGCGTCGCGGGGCCGGGGCCGGCGATGACGCTCGTCGGCGCGCTGGACCGCCCCGCCTTCATCGCCTACGTGCGCGAGTTCCTGGCCCCGGCCCTGGCCCCCGGCCAGATCGTGGTGCTGGACAACCTGGCGGTCCACAAGGGCGCGGCGATCCGCCGCCTCATCGAGGCGCGCGGCTGCCGCCTGCTCTTCCTGCCGCCCTACTCGCCCGACTTCGCGCCCATCGAACACGCCTTCAGCAAGGTCAAGGCGGCGCTGCGGCGGGCGGGGGCGCGCACCCGCGCCGCCCTGGAGGCGGCCGTCGCCGCCGCCCTCGACGCCATCACCCCGCAGGACGCCGCCGCCTGGTTCCGCCACTGCGGCCACCACCCACCGGGCCAATCGCTATGAGAACCGCTCTAGAAGGGTTCGTCGTCGCCTGCGGCATCGGGTCCGGTATACCCCTGTTCGTCGAGGTCGCCCATCACGCTTTCGGGATCCTCGCCCGCTTCGAGTCGCCCGAGCGCCTCTTCCATCTCCGGCTCGACCGGTTCGCCCATCTCGGCGCTCATCTGCCGCATCGCGCGGGCCAGCGCACGCGGATCATTCTCATCGAGGTTGTCCAGAATCCCGCCGAACTCGTCGCCACCGAATTGTTCACCAGTATCGTCGGCACTGCCACTCCCGCGATGGACGGCGACGCGCGACATCAACCGCTTCAAACGTGTCCCCCCGCAACGCGGGCAGGGCTCGCTATCGTTCACCGCGCTGAAGCTGCGGAAGAAGAGGCTCACTTTACGCCCGCAGTCCGGGCAACGATATTCATAGATTGGCATCGGCATTCCGCTCCAAACCGGCTTGCGCCCTACGATTCGAGGCGTACCAGACGCAACTCGCGTTGCGGTGAGCTGAGAAATTCGCAGCCGTTCGCGGTCACCACCAGATCCTCTTCCAGCGAGACCACACCAAAGCCCGGCACCTTCGCCCCGATCTCCATCGTGTAGACCTGCCCGACTTCGATCGGATCGAACGGGCGGCGTCCGTAGCGCTCCCAGGCGGGGCCGAGGGTCGCGCCGCCGTCGTGGCAGGAGCGCCCGAGTTGATGGCCGAAGGCGAAATCCCAGGTCATCCCATTCTCGGCGAAGATTTCGCGCGCCACCGCGTCGATCTCGCGCCCCTGCATCCCCGGCACCAAAGCTGCCGCCGCATCCTGGATACACGAATCGACGATCCCGAACATCTGCTGGCAGGCGGCGGGTGCCTCCGTCTCGTCGGGGCGTAGGAGATAGTAGGTCCGCTGCAAATCGGCGCAGTAACCGCGATATTTCACACCGAAGTCGATGTGCAACAGTTGCCCCGGCGCGATGCCGATCGCCGTCGGGCCGACGTGGCCCCATGGCGATTCCGGACCGGCGGTCACGGTGGGGCAATACTCGTAATCCCACGCGGTCGCTTCCAAACCGGCCTCGCGAATCTGCGCGTGCATGTAGTCGCTGATCTCGCGCTCGGTCATCCCCGGTCGCAGGATCGTGGCGAGACGATCGAAGATCGCCTCGGTTTGGCGCACCGCCTCGCGGATTAGCTCGACCTCGGCGGGCGACTTCCGCCCACGCACCCGTGCGACGATCGGCTCGGCGGAGATGAAGAGGTTGGCGTATGGCGTCCCGGCTAACGTCTCTTGCAGCAGCATGAAAACGCCGTGCGTGATCCCATCGGCGGAGGCGTTGTCGGTCGAGAAGTTCAACGCGATCTGGCGCGGCTTGAGCCGATCCAATACGGCCAGGAATTCGTCGCGGAACCCTTGGACATAGCCCATCGTATCCGGCCAGGCTCCGGTGGAGCGCACATTATCGACATCGCCAGTCCCGACGATCGCCAGGTGCTCGCCGGTGCGGCTGATCAGGAAGAGACCGGTCCAGGTGACGCTCGTACCGACGACGAGCGGGAAGCTCGGGTCGGGCATCTCGCCCGTCTCGCGCCCGGCCAGCAACCAGAGATCGAGACCGAGTTCCTGCAGGATCCCCTTCGCTTGGGCGATCTTCTCTCGTACCAACTGCCCGTCCAACCTCTACCTCACCCTTTTCTCTACGGCCCTACATCCACGGTCCCGGTCGCCAGCCATGCTCATCGAGTCGCCGCAAGTATGGCACGACAAACGCCGCCAGGGCATCCACGATCGCGGCACCTTCCTCGGCACTCCCTTCCGCGGGATCGCCGGTGTAGCCGTCAGGCGCGATGTCGGCGTAATCGCCGAACAGACGCAGCGGGCCACTCGGCGGTTCGCTCGGCAGCGCGGATGACCGTTCGGGGTGTGCCAGGTGTGGTGCGGCGTGCAGCACCAACGACATCTCCGAGCCGCCCGCGTGATCGAGATCAATTGGTCGGCCCTGCCCGGCCAGCAGTGAGCGCGACCGCCCTTGCCAACCGGAGAAGAGCGCGACATGCAAGCCATGCCGCGCGTGCAAATTGCGACAGGCGATCTCGACCGGGGCCGGGTTCCCGTCGTGCGCCGTCACGATCAGCAGCTTACGAATCCCATGCCGCAGCAGCGATGCCCCGATATCCGCGACGATCGCCGACAACGTCTCCGGGCGCAGCGAGAGGGTCCAGGGAAACGACAGATGATGCGAACTTACGCCGTAGGCCAGGGCAGGCAGGACCAACATCCCACCGAGGTCGGTGGCGAAGCGCCGCGCCAGCGTCTCGGCGGTGATCGTGTCGGCGGAGTATGGCAGATGATCGCCGTGATATTCCGTCGCCCCGATCGGCAGCACCGCCTTGTCATAGCCGCCCGCGCGGACTTCCGCCGCCGTCAACTCCGCCAGAAAAATGGACACGTCCGTTCACCTCGTCGTCGCGGCAATGAATAGTTATCCATCAGAGTCGGGGCTCAGGGTGGTGAGCCTACTTCCCCAATTCCTCGGCCAAACGATACAGGAACGTCGCGATCGACTTCTCGTGTTCGCGCATCCCGGCGACGGTCGCGTATTCGTTCGGCGAATGGACCCGCCCACCATGACCTAAGCCGCCGAACGCGAACGGGATACCGAGCACATCGGAGAAGAGATAAAACGGCGCGGAGCCGCCGAGGTGGGGCCAGATCTCCGGCTCGATGCCGAACTCGTTGTAGGTCCGCAGCAGCGCCTTCACCGCCGGGTTATCGACCGTCGTCTTGGCCCACTTGTACGTGTCCTCCAGCTTGACCTCAATATCGTGGAAGCCGTGGCGGTCGAGGTGCTTGCGGACGAGATCGAGCATCTTCATCGGCTCTTGATCCGGCACCATCCGAATATCGACCTTCGCCCGCGTCTCGAACGGGATGATCGTCTTGGTCCCCTCGGCGGTATGGCCGCCGATGATCCCGTCGATATTCAGCGTCGGCTGGTAAAGATACTTCTTCAGCAGATCGACACCGGTGAGGTCGTACTTGAAGCGGCGCACGTCGTTCTCGCGCAACTCTTCCTCGGGGGTGAACGACGGGGCGAGCGCGTGCAACAGCGCCTCGTCGTGCGGCGAGATCGTGGCGACATCGTCGTAGAAGCCGTCGATCAGGATGTGCTTCTGATCGGGTGTGATCATCGTGGAGAGGGCATGGACCAACCGCCATGCGGGCGAGCCGAACCAGACCGCCTGCGAGCCGTGGATGGCGCGATTCCCCGCCGGACCGCCCCAGTCGCCGCCGCGCGCGATCAACTCGAAGAACAGAATCCCCTTCACCCCGAGGTAGGAAACGACCTTACCGCTCGGGTCCTGGTTGTACATCGAGAAGAAGGCGGCGTCGGCCTTCAGGCGGTCGCGGTGCTCACACACGAACGCGGGCAGGCTGCGCGAGCCCAATTCTTCCTCGCCCTCGATCAAGAAGACGATATTGACCGGCAACGGCTCGCCAATCGCCTTGATCGATTCCAGGGCGTTGAAGAAGCCGATCAGCGGCCCCTTCTGATTGGTAATCCCGCGATTGACCAAACATGCGCCGAGGCCGGGCAATTCGCGGAGTTCACCGGCGAACGGCTCGACGATCCAATCGCGTTCCTCGCCGATCGTCGGCTGCACATCGTACATCCCGTAGTAGAGCAGGGTGTGCGGACGACCGGCGTCGATCCGTCCCCAAACGACCGGGTGTAGCGGCGTCGAGATAATCTCCGACTCCCCACCGAGTGCGATGATCCGGTCGCGCACAATGGCGGCCATCTCGGCCATGCCGGTCCCATCGGCGCTGATCGACGGCTGCCGCACAAACTCGCGCGTCGCCTCAAGATGGACGGGCCAATGCTGCTCAATATGCCGGTGAACCCGCCCAACGTGATCGTTTGCCGTCATACACCCCCCAGGTGAAGTACGAACTACGAAGTACGAAGTACGAACTGAGGACGGGAAGGACGCATACGCCGCATCGCCTCTGCCCCGTACTTCTTACTTCGTACTTCGTACTTCGTACTTCCCTTTAGCGTCGTAACTTCACAATCTTAAAGGCTTCAGCCATCGGAAGATTGCCTTCTTTCCCGACCTCGACGGCACGCTCGCGCATCCGAGCTTCGAGTTCGGTCGAGCGCCCGACCTGGGAGTCGTGTTGCTTCAACGCGGCGATCTTGTGACCGAATGTCTCACTAATATCAACGTAATGGTCAGGCTTCTCCGCGCCGTAGAACCAGATCTCGCCGACCTTCCAGGGCATCAACCCGGCCTCGTAGTGATCGTGGAAGTAGATCGCGTCGCGGGCGGTCGGGTAGACCGCATCGGCGACGGTGATCCCGACCGCGCGATGATCGGGGTGGAGGGCATACGGACGCCACGGATCGTGGGTGATCACCACGTCGGGGCGATAGCGCCGGATCTGCTCAACTAACTGCTTGCGGAATTCCAGCGTCGGGTAGAGCTCCCCATCCGGGTTACGCAGGAAGATCGTCTCGGTGATCCCGAGTTCCGAGGACGCGCCAAGTTGTTCGCGCTCGCGCATCGCCGCCAAATCTTCGCCTTGCATGTCGGGATCGGGTGTCCCCTTGTTCCCGGCGGTGCACACGACGATATAGACGCGCTTCCCCTCGCGCGCGAACTTCGCCAGCGTCCCCGCCGAACTGAACTCCGCGTCGTCCGGGTGCGCGACGATCGCCATCACCGACTCGATCGTCATCTCCTCAGCGGCAGGGTCCGCTGGCTCACGCTGCGGCTCTTGCGCCTGCTGCTCCATCTCGTTGGTTTCTTCTTGTGCCTCGCTCCCACTCATCGATCCGCCTCATCTCCTTGATGTAATCGGCAGCCTGAGGGCGTCACTCGCCACCCACTGCGACTGTCATTTTGCGCTCACCACTATGGCGGATAGCGCACGAGTCGTCAAATAATGGACACGAAGCGATGGGTCGGAATGATCTTGCGGCGGCAATACGGAATGGCTAGAAATCACCCTGATGCTCTGCTATACTACAGCGCGCCACGGAGAGGTGGCCGAGCGGTTGAAGGCGGCGCTCTCGAAAAGCGTTAGGGGGTAACAGCCCTCGTGGGTTCGAATCCCACCCTCTCCGCCCCAAAGCAGAAAAGGCCAGTGCTGTACGGAATCAGGTGCGGCGCTGGCCTCTTCTCATTGAGGAGTAGACGGGTGAGATCGCGCGTCGTTGCACGCGACGGATCTTGCGAAACGGCGCATTCTTTACTATCCTGTATCGTGTATGGAAGGGTCGCATAGTCTGGCCTAGTGCGCACGACTGGAAATCGTGTAGGCGGTAAAACGCCTCGGGGGTTCGAATCCCCCCCCTTCCGCCATCGATAGACACCATCGCACACCATATTCACCATCCCTTCCCCCATTCGCCTCCCCTCCGCTCAGCAATTTGCAGCATGAGCATAGGGTTCCCGATAGTTCAAAACTCCGAACGTGCTATGCAGCGCTGCTATACTCCTTCTATAAACACGTCACGATTATCGCCGTGATGTGCGACGTGAGGAGAGAACCGATGACGATCGCGCGAGGCACGATTCACGACTTCCATTCGCATACCTTCCTGTCCGATGGTGAACTCTCGCCGGTCGAGCTGATCCGGCGCGCGGTGGTCGCGGGCTACGCGACGCTGGCGATCACCGATCACGCCGGGATCGGCGACTTGCAGCGGATCATCTCGACCCTCAAGGCCGATCGCGACGCGGTGCGCGACGCCTGGCCGGAGATCGAGGTCTTTGTCGGTGTGGAACTGACTCACCTCCCGCCCGAGGTCATCCCGCGTGCCGCCTACCGGGCGCGTGAATTCGGCGCGGAAATCGTCAACGTCCACGGCGAGACACCCGCCGAGCCGACCGCGCTGGGGACCAATGCCGCCGCCGTGCGCTGCGAACTGGTCGATCTGCTGGTCCACCCTGGCCTGATCACCGCCGAGGATGCCACCACGGCAAAAGCGAACGGCATCTTCCTGGAGATCACCTACGGACGCGGCCACTCGCTGACCAACGGCCACGTCGCCAAAACCGCGCTGGCGGCCGGGGCAAACCTGTTGGTCAATAGCGACGCCCACATCCCTCCCGGCCTCCTCAGCACGGAGATGGCCCGAAAAATCGCGCGCGGGGCCGGGCTGACCGAGGAGCAGGCCGAGCAGGTTTTGCGGCGTAACCCCGAGATTATGTTGCAGCGGCTGCGCGAGCGCTCGGGCAGCCTGCGGATACTTTGAGAAGGTGTGATCGATGAGCGCCTTGTCGAATCCCCGCATCGCGGCGCTGTTGCGCGAGTATGCCGACCTACTCGAACTGCGCGGCGAGAGCGCCTTCCGCACGCTGGCGTACCGGCGCGGTGCCGATGCCATCGTCGGTCTCGACCGCCCGGCGGGGGGATTGAGCGCGGCGGAGTTGCAGGCGATCGAGGGGATCGGCAAGGGGATTAGCGGCACGATCGTCGAGATCGCCCGGCGTGGCAGCTTCGGTTCGCTGGACGAGTTGCGACAGGTCATCCCCGCCTCGGTCATCCGCTTCACCGATCTCCCCGGTGTCGGCGTGAAGACGGCCGCACGACTCTACGAACTGCTCGGCGTGGCGACGCTCGATGCGCTGCAGGAAGCGGCAGACGCCGGGAAAATCGCCGCCACGAAGGGACTCGGCGCGCGGGTCGAGCAGACGGTGCGCGACGGACTCTCGCAACTTGCGCTCTACGCCGGGCGGCATGGGATCGGTGCGGCCCTGCCGCTAGCCGAACAACTCATGCGGCTGCTGCGCGAACGTGGCGTACCGCGCGTCGCCCTCGCGGGCAGCTTGCGGCGCTGGGCCGACACCGTCGGCGACATCGATCTCCTCGCCATCGCCGCCGATCCCGACGCGCTCCTCGACACCTTCGCGGCGCTGCCGCTGATCAGCGAGGTCAACGAACGCGGCGAACGCGACATCCGCGTGACGCTCGATGGCGGACTCAGCGCCCAGTTGCGCGTCGTCACCGCCGATCGGTGGGGCGGCGAACTCGTCGCCTGGAGCAGCGCGGAGGGCCATCGAGTCGCCCTCCGCGAGTTCGCCGAGGGACGCGGCCTCGGCGATCCATTCGCCCCGTCATTCGCCGAGGAAGCCGATCTTTATGCGGCCCTCGGGCTGCCGCTCATCCCGCCCGAGTTGCGGGAAGGGCGTGGTGAGGTGGCGGCGGCGCTAGCGGGCAGATTGCCCCGGCTGATCACGCGGGATGATCTGCGCGGCGACTTCCATTCGCACAGCACCTGGAGCGATGGGAGGGCCACTATCGCGGAGATGGCAGCGGCGGCGATCGCGCGCGGCTACGCCTATCTCGGCGTCAGCGATCATACCCACGGGCTCACCGTCGCCAATGGCCTCGATGAGACGCGGATCCGCGCGCAGTGGCTGGAGATCGATCGCCTGAATGCCGAACTCGCGCCGTTCCGCCTCCTCAAGTCGGCGGAGGTGGAGATTCGCCGCGATGGCTCGCTCGATCTGCCCGACGCCGTCCTGGCCGAACTGGACATCGTGATCGCCTCGCTCCACTCCGGATTACGCGGCGATCGCGCCACCGTCACCGAGCGACTCGTGCGGGCGATCAACAATCCCCACGTCGACATCATCGCGCACCCCTCGGGACGGATCGTCGGCGGGCGCGGCGGTGCCGATTACGACTGGGATGCCGTCCTCGCCGCCGCCGCCGCGACCAGCACCGCTCTGGAAATTAACGCCGCCCCCGAACGCCTTGACCTTACCGACGAGACTGCCCGCCGCGCGCTCGACGCCGGGGTGCGCCTCACGATCGACTGCGACGCGCACAGCATCGACAACCTCGACCTGATGCCCTTCGGTATCGGCGTCGCTCGTCGCGCCTGGGCCACCGCAGATCTAGTGCTCAACACCCGTCCGTTGGATGAGGTATTAGCCTGGGCCGCGCGCTAGATCCGCACAAAACGAGGGTGCCGCCACTGTCGCTGCCATCCGGCAACGTAACAGTGGCGGCAGCACGCTGAACCATGCCCCTGGACTAGCGGGCATTCCCTCCGTACACCTGCCGCCCGAACTGGCCGAGCAAGATGTCATTCGGTGCGGCGTTCTCCGGGTGATATTCGAAGCGCGCCCGCTCGAACCACTGGACCGTATACTGCTTGCCATCTTCCAGAGTTTCCGTCAGCTGATCGGTGATCGGGTAGCCGAACTGGGCCAATCCGCCATGCGTTTCCCAATATTTCTGGAAGTCGCCCGCGAGATTATGTCCCGTCTCCGGGAAGTAGCGACCGCACCGGCAGTCGGGTAACGGCGGATACAGGGGGTGCAGCTGCCGCCCGAATTGACCGAGCAGGATGTCATTGGGTGCCGCATTCTCGGGATGGTATTCGAAGCGCGCCCGCTCGAAATACTGCACCAGATACGGTTTCCCGTCGCCGAGCACCTCCACCAACTCCGGGCTGATCGGGAAGCCGTAGATCGCCAGGCTGCCGCGCCCCTCCCATTGGGCGAGAAATGGTCCGCGCACGGTCTGTCCGGTTTCCGCGAAGGTGCGTCCCGCCCCGACGAACGCATTACCGCTCAGGGCCGCCGCTCCGGCTGGCGCGTGGAATACGTAGACCGGGTCAGGGCCAACGGTCACCCGTACGGCCTCACCACTCCGACCAACCGTGTGCGTGGCACCGAAGAGATCGGACACCTCGGCATCGCTACCGCTGGGTATCGTGGCGGTGCCGCCGTTCGGTGCCCAGACGACATCGAGTTGCCGACCGTCAAGCATGAAGCGGAAGGCATGGATCCCCGGTCCCGCGTTGAAGCGCCCCTGCCCGATCGCTTCGTCCAGGCGCTCGGTTGCCACTCGGTACGCGCGATATGCCGGTTTCGGGTTCGCCCACCCTCGCACCAACTCGAAGCCCTCGTGATCGTTGAAGACATAGGGCATCAGCCGCGCGATCGGTAGATCGGGATAAGCCAACGTTTCGACAAGCTGCTGTACTAAGGCTCGCGCTTGCGCCCCTTCGTCGCCGACATACCAGCCTTCCGCGCCCCCTTGCGACGAATACCCGAACTCGGTGATCCAGATCGGCTTGCGGGGAAATTTTGCCAGGGCGCGACGCATATTGGGCAGGCCCCAATCGTAATAACTGTGGCCCTGATCGTTGAGGAAAGCGGCTGGTACGTAAAGGTGCAGGGACAAGACATCGAACTTGTCCCACGGCATCGCCGCCAGCCATTCTTCGTCAATACCGCTGATCGCCGGTCCGAGGACCAAAGCCTGCGGATCGACCCGCTTAATTGTATCGTAGGTTATGCTCAGGAGGGCGGCGTATTCTTCCTTGGTCCCCGACCAGAAGACCGGCACATTCGGCTCGTTCCAAACTTCCCAGGCGTGGACCCGATCTTTGTAGCGCCCGACGGTCTGGGCGACATAGTTTGCCCAGAGGTCGTGCGGCGGCGGGCTGGCCGACCACTCACCACCTTGCCCAACCGCCCAGGCGGCGGTGAAGTCGAGCAGGCCGAGGATTTCCAGACCTTGTGCCCGCTCGGCATTCACCGCCGCATCGAGCAAGTCCCAAGCCCAGCGGTCGCGACTCGGCTGTACGGCATCCCAACGGAACTCTTCTTTCACCCAACCGGCACCCGAGCCCGCCAAGAGCGCCACCGGCTTTGTCGGCGATTGCCCGGCGGATAACCGTGTGCCGACATCGGCCACCATGCCGAATCGGCTTGCCTGCCGGGGACTTGCGGCACGCGCGTCCCCAGTCGTCAATATACCCATGCCCATGAACGTGCTCAGCAGTACGGTGATCACCGCGAGAATACGGATCGTGTGTCGATAGCGCTCGCTCACTATTTCCTCGCTCATACTCTTCGGCCTTAACATTTATTTGGGTAGCGCAAAGCGCTCTGGCACAAGCGTGTCCAGAACTACACCCGCAAGCGGGCAGGGAAAACGTTGCTTGTCAGTGGGAGAGTTGCACTAGGAAGATGCCATTTCGTTCACCCCGAGATAGCAGCCGATACACCATCGCCCGTGTGTTTCACTTCTCAAAGTCTAGTGGTGGGGGAACAGTTGCAGTATGGGTCAGCAGTCGTGATCGAAGTAGCCAACAGTCATCCCCGTATTGAGGCGATCCAGGGGGGGTCATCCCCCCATTGGGCGAGTACCCCGATCGACGGCGTGGCCTAACCAGGGCGAACAAAAAAGGCGCGGGTCATCGCG
>DATCMP010000765.1:0-1739 GCA_036563365.1 Thermomicrobiales bacterium | reverse complement strand
CGATGATCGCCACCGAGCGGGGGCAGACGAACGGATGGAGCGGATGATCGACCAGCGCCATGGCAGAACCTCCCCCACGAGCCCCACGCCCACGCGCGCACACGCTGAGCCTGGACGTTGAGGACGACGTGGGCGCACTATAGCAGCACGGGACCCGATACCGCCGACCGCGGTGGCACCCGGCCCGTATCCGCGCCGGTCCGGCGCAGCCGTAGACGCAGCGCCCGGGGCGGGATCCGCGGCTCGGCCGCTGGCGTGGGGCCGATCCGACGAACGGGTGGGGATCGGGGCAGCGGCCCCCCCGATATGACAACCCAATCGCTCTGCCCGCAGCAGCCCCGCCCCCCCCCGCGACCTTCCCCCGCCGCGCCCCTCGTCGCGACGCAGCGATGTCCCGTCAACGTCACCCGCAGGCGTCACCGGCGAGCGCCCGGTGGGGCTACGCGCCCGGAGGAGGCTCTCAGCTACAGTCGCGGAGGACTTCACCGCGCCGCCTCGCACGGCCCTCTGCGGGCCTGTCCGGCGCAACTATACTGCCGGCATCGCGGGTCCGCAGAGAGCGAGGTGCCGATCCGCGCCCGTCGCCTGGTCGGCGGGCGGTTCACCACCCCCGCCGGAGGAGATCGCCCCTGTTCCGCCTGCTTGCGCTGCCGGTACACTCTTCGTAGCGGGGACGATCGAACCGCCACCCTTCCGGCGCTTCCAGCGCGGCCCGTAACCCGGTCGGCGCGTCGATGCCCATAATTCCATCGCGATCATCGTTGCCATGCTGGCCGTCGATCGTGTCGGCACCATCGCACCCGAGTAGCGTGTCGTTGCCGAGACCGGCATCCACCGTGACTTGGATCAGGGCGGCCAGGTTGCCGGTCACGGTGTCAGGTGGCACCACGCGCCACCGCTATGCCCCTGCGGGGTCGGCGGACGGCACGAGCCGCGCGCCGAGTTGCAGTACCCGGCCAAGGTCATCGGCGTTACGCCAGGTCTCGCGCACCAGCCCGTCCACAATGTGGTGCGTGAAGGTCGCCGTGAAAGTTTGCGTTCGGCCATGTGCGGGGATACCGAAGAAACTTTCCTGATGGCAGGTATTGGTCGCGCGCACGACCACCTTGTCCCCCTCGGCGACGACATCGTCGACCGTCCAGGTTTGTTCGATCGGGCCGAAGGTGCCGAAGAGGGCGCGTACCCCCGCCGGGCCGGGGGGCAACCCCGGGGGGCCACCGTGCATCGTCCACGTCGGGTCGGTCGTCGCGCAGAGCGCCTCGATATCGTGCTCAGCGACAAGTTGGAACCGGCGGCGGGCGAGTTGCTTGTTCTCCTGGATGTTCGACATCGTCGCGCTCCTGTGTTGTTCAGATCAATTGCTCAGGTCGGTGGAAGAGGTCATCGCGCAGCCGAGTTGGGCCGGGGATCCTCGCCGGAGATCGGGAAGGGCAATCGATCGGTCGCGGCACTTCGAGCATCCGGCTTGGATTCATCGCGAGCGTGGGGTTGGGATGCGACCCTGGGGCGGGGTATTCATCACCCCGCCCCAGGGCGCGCGGGTTAGCGGATGATCCGCCCAACAGTCGGGTTGAGTCGCGCCGCCTGCGCGGCGGTGATCTCGGCGAAGGCGGGATTTTCCGCCGTCAAATCGGCGTAGGTGATCGCGCCGCCCGCCTGACTCGTGCAGAAGATCTGCTCGACGCCGACGAGGCGGAGGGTCACCGCCTGCGCGCCGGTCGCGCGGACGAAGAAGCGGA
>DATCMP010000755.1:0-2938 GCA_036563365.1 Thermomicrobiales bacterium | reverse complement strand
GGGTGGTCGTTGGTATATTCGACCGCCTGGAGGAGCGGACGCTTGATCAGGAACTCCGGGCCGAAGATCTCCCGCAGCGCATGTTCGCGTGCGGCCCCTTCGGCTTCGAGCATCCGGATTTCGAGCATCTGCTTGGCGTAGTTCCACTCGTAGACGGCGTGGTTGACATCCAGCCCTTCGTAGCACTGGAGGCGAATGAGCTGCGTGTCGAGGAGGTCGGCCATCGTCTTGGCGACCTCAGTCTTGCCGACACCGGCCTCGCCTTCGAGCAGCAACGGCTTGCCGAGGCGTAAGGCGAGGAAAAGCGCCGTACCCAGGCTGCGATCGGCGATATACGCCCGCTTGCCGAGCGCTTCCTGGATCTGGTCGATCGATTCGACCTTGGTGATGGTGTCGGTCGCTGGTGTTCCGGTCGTCATCCCCTGTCCATCCTCCCGTGTTCATCCGCGTTGTCAGGTCCCATGCGGGCGTTCGTGGCGATCCGCGGCTGTCATGTGCGACGCCGGACCATCCGGCGCGAGTCGGTCTGATAAGTATACCAAGGGAAGTGCGCCGGTGTGTGAGCACGACACCGTCTGCGATCGGGCAGATCTCTCGGCGTGTCGTGCTCACACGGTGCAACGCCGCACCGGTATGGCAGCTAGACCTCCGTGACCACCGGCAGGATCATCGGTCGCTGGTGTGTGTTGCGATAGATATAGCCGCCCAGCACTTGTGAGGTGCGCTCGACTAGGCGGCCATATTCGGCGCGTCCGCGCCCGCTGCCGCGCTTGAGGGCGCGCCGCACTTCGTCGGCGGCACCTTCGAGTAACCCGTCGGATTCGTTGTGGACGAAGCCGCGCGTGACGATCTCCGGGCCGTTGAGCAGCTGGCCGGTGTCGCGATCGACAACCAGCGAGGCGAAAATCACCCCATCCTCGGAGAGGTGCTGCCGATCGCGCAGGACGATCGTGGTGACGTTGCCGACGGTCAGGCCATCGATCAGCACCGAGCCGGATGGCACGGTGCCGAGCTTACGGGCGGCCCCTTCGTCGAACTGCCAGATGTCGCCGATCTCCACGATCGGGACATTCGCCGCTGTCATACCCCATTCGACAGCCATCCGCTGGTAGAGCAGCAGGTGGCGATATTCGCCGTGGACCGGCATGACGTATTTCGGTCGCGTCAACTCCAGCATCTGCAGCAGCTCGTCACGCGCGCCGTGTCCGGAGACGTGGATCTGCGGGACGAGCGTGTTATAGATGACGTTCGCGCCGCTGCGGAAGAGGTTGTCGATCGTGCGCGCCACGGTTTCTTCATTGCCGGGGATCGGGGATGAGGCGAGGACCACGGTGTCGCCGGGGATCAGGCGCAGCGAGCGGTGTTCCCCCGCCGCGACGCGGCTGAGCGCCGCCGTCGGCTCGCCCTGACTGCCGGTCATCATTAGCAAGACCTGGCGCGGCGGCAGTTTGCCCGCTTCCTCGACGGTGATGAGCGTCCCGTGCGGCACCTGGAGGTAGCCGAGATCGACCGCAACCTTGGTGTTGTTCTCCATGCTGCGCCCGACCGCCGCCACTTTACGCCCGTTGGCGTGGGCGGTGGTGATCGCATGTTGGAGGCGCGTGATGTTGGAGGCGAAGGTGGTGATGATCACTCGGCCAGCCGCCTCGATGACGATCTTCTCTAACGCTTCCTTCACGATCTGCTCGGATGGGGTGCGCCCCCTCGTCTCGACACGGGTCGTATCAGAGAGGAGGACGAGTACACCCTCGTCGCCGAGTTCGCGCAACCGCTTCTCATCGGTCGGCGGGCCGGAGATTGGCGTCGGATCGAACTTAAAGTCGCCGGTCGCGATGACCTTGCCATCGGGCGTGTGCAGGACGACCGCCATGCTGCCGGGGATCGAGTGGTTGACCGGGACGAACTCGGCGTCGATCTGCTGCGTAAGCGGATAGCGTTGCCCCGGCTCGACGCGGCAGACGTCGGCGAGATCGAGGACGCGACGCTCGCGCAACTTCGCCTCGATGAAGCCGAGGGCGAGGTCCGAGCCATAGATCGGGATCGGCTTGCCCGGCGTCGTCAGTTGCGGCAGGAGGTAGGCCAGGCCCCCGATATGGTCTTCATGCCCGTGGGTGATCAGGATCCCGCGCAGGAGATCGCGGTGCTCCTTGAGGTAGCTGTAATCGGGGATGACCAAGTCGATACCACGTTGCTCCGCCTCGGGGAATTTCACGCCGGCATCGATCAGGATGAGATTGTTCCCAAACTCAACAAGGAATGAGTTCTTGCCTATTTCGCCGACCCCACCGAGTGGGATCACGCGTACACGCTTCCGTTTTGCCACGAGGGTCCTTTCTCCGTCGTCTGGTGTGGGGTGTCAGCGACGACATATGCATAGAGGGGTACACGGCGAGGCCGGCACCCTGGAACGATTGAGGGGAGCAAGTGTTGTGCCAAGGTACAACGCCAGTTTAGATCCCCTCGACGATGATCATTTTCGTGTCGGTCGTCCGTTGGCGGATCGCCTTGGCCTCGGCATATTCCGCCGAGTCCCACCAGGCGCGCGCCCGTTCGACGCTGGGAAATTCGAGCACGCTGATCCGCAGCGGATCCCAGCCCCCTTCGAGTGGTGTGAGCGCGCCGCCTCGCGCGAGGTATTTGCCGTCGTATGCCGCAACGGTGGCGGGAGCCATCTCGCGGTACGGGGCGAACCCTTCGGGATCATTCACGATGACATCAACGATTACGTAGGCAGCCATTGCCGGATACTCCTTCGTGTAGTGAGTCTTGACCTCTCCCCCGGCCCCTCCCTTCCAGGGGAGGGGTGACTCGTTGTAAAAGCAGTGCCTTGCTAACAGCACTGAGGCTGGTAGGCAAGGCACCCCTCCTCGCGTCGGGGAGGGGCCAGGGGAGGGGTTGTTTACACCCTTACCGCGTCATACTGTGCCAGTCCGAGGGT
>DATCMP010000754.1:0-10291 GCA_036563365.1 Thermomicrobiales bacterium | reverse complement strand
CACCACGCGCCTCCCCGCCGCTCTGCTGGTGGATAGCGGGGCCATCGCGGCGGATACGACCGGGATCAAGATCGCCACGATCTCCCAACAAATTGCCGCCAATACGCTGTATTACCTGGCGGTGGTGTCGGATGGCGCGGCCACGGCGACCATCGTCACGCCGTGGGTCGCCCCGTTCGGTGTCACCGATGCGTCGGACGCGCAGGGGCGGTCCTCGCTGACGCGGGCATTCACCTATGGGGCCTTGCCCGCGACATGGGGGACGCAAACCGGCTATCTGGCGGCGGTATTCAGCGTCGTCCTGCGTGCGGTGTAAGGGGGGACGATGGCAGTGACGCCGACAGCCGCACGAATCACGCGGGCGCGCACCCCCTGGGCGCGCGACTATCGCCCGGTGCGCGGCAAGTTGAACATCTTCGACGTGATCCCCAAGGCGGAGCACGCTGCGATCATGGCCCGCGCGTCCACCTATAACGCCACGGCGGATTTGCAAACGGCCTTCGCGGCGGGACTCTCGCTGGTGATCCCCAAGGGGACGTACAAGATCGCGGATACCATCGCCCTCGGCAGCGTCACCGGCCGCCGTATCAACGGTGACGGCGGGGGCCGGGGCGGGGCGGGCGAGGTGCGCTTCAGCTGGGCGGGGGCGAATGACCGCCCGATGTTCAGCCTGAACGACTGCTCGCGGGTCCGCTTCGGCGGCTTCACGATCACGGCCAGCACGACGAACCCGCTACTCGTCGGCGTCCGCACGCAGAACCTCGCCGCCACCGCCACCGTGACCTCGACCGAGAACGTCTTCACCGACATCGCGATGGATGGCACGAACGGCGGGATCGGCAAGGGCTTCCAGTCGTTCGCGGACGGCGTGACGGCGATCGATGGCAACAACGATTTCATGCGCTTCGAGGATTGCGAGGTCAGCAACTACGGGATCGCGGGCTGGTCGTTCGAGCATAGCCAGGCGTACACCAACCTACTCCTCAACTGCTTCGCCAGGGGTGGCGCGATCGGGCAATACGGCGTGGCGTCGGGGATCGGCGGGAGTTCGCAGGGCGGTTCGTTCCATTGGTTCGGCGGCGGCATGACCCTCAACACGGTCAGCGACTTCTATGTCGGGTCGAGCGGGGATGCCATCTCGATCAAAGGTCTGGACAGCGAGGGCAGCGCGAAGCTGCTGCTGACGGCGGGGCCATTGAGCGCGCCGATCCCGATGCGAATCGAGAGCGTGCGGTGGGCGCACGCGGGGTTCCTGGCAGCGGATAAGTATTTCATCGACGTGATGAACCCCGGCCCGCTCACGGTAGTCAATAGCCGCTTCCCTGACTCGGGGAGCGGCAACGCGATGGCAATCCGCATGTCGCCGGGCGGGACGCAGCGCGGGCAGATCACCGTCAAGAACAACTATATCGAGACGACCGTCGCCAAGGATAGCCTCGTCGCGTTGGGCGGTTCGGGACTGGTGGACATCGAGATGCGCGGCAATTACGGGCTCAACCGCGCGACGAGCCTCAATGTCACCTACGACACGATCCGCCCGCGCGGCAGCATCCAGACCCCGACCTATGCCACGTCGTTCACCCCGAATCCGCTGAAGGGTTCGACCATCAAGGTCGGCCCGCTGACCGGGACCACCACCATCGGCGCGGTCGGCGCGGCGGGCGCGGTAGCGGGCCAGGAGATGACGCTGCTGATCTACCAGGACGCGACGGGCGGGCGGGCGGTCAACTTCAACGCCGTCTATCTCAACACCCCGACGGTCAATACCGCCGCCAATGCGATCACCGTGGCCCGGTTCATTTGTGACGGCACCAACTGGATCGGGGGCTAGGGTGTCAAGATTACGACTGTCGCACGAGGTCTCCCCACTGGATCGTGGACAGCAGGACAGAGACGGCGCGCATACGCCCGAGCGTGCGACGATGTTCATCAATGATGCCCAAGGATGTCGTCCGTGGGATCGCCTCCTCGATCGCGCCTGCGTGATCACCGATGAAATCGCGTATCGCATCGGTCGCGAACCACTCGGCCATGCGCCCATACCCGATCACGGGGGCGCGCTTACGGAGCGGAGCCCAATAGAGCGGGCGGGCGCGTGGGGCCATGTGGGGGGCTACCTGCCCCTCCTCGGGGAAATCCAGGAGGCGGGGCGCGTTCTGCGCGAGGGCATAGCGATGCCAGTTCGACCCCATCTTCCATCCGCGCCCGAGCCTGCCGATCGCCGATACCCACTCGCGGTCAACAAAGGGCAGGCGTGGCGTGGCGCTGGCCTGATACAACTTGAGTCCATTGCCGATGAAGTTCCGTACGCGCTGCTCCAAATAGAACCGATCGAGCCCCGGCAGGAAACGCTCATGGCACAGCGCCGCCAGCCGCTCAACCCGCCGTGCCTGCCCGGCTTGGCCGAATTCGTCGCGCAATCTGGGGTGCAGGGTGGCATTCTCGGCGGGGGTGAATACCCTGCCGAGTTTGCGCTGCCAGTAGCCCCGAATCGCACGTCCCGGGGCGAAATTGGCCGCTTGGGCGAGGGCACCTTTGTCGAAATAGAAGGTGCGCGCATATTCGCCATTGGCCCCGACCAGGAGGATGTCGTCGACGGCAAGCCCCGCGCTGCGCGTCGAGAGGAAGGTGTGCCAATTCTGCGCGCTCTTGGTGCCGTTGGTCAGCGCGACGATCTGCGCCCCATAGGTCAGATATTCCTCGGCGCGCAGTTCGACGACATCAATCGGCAAGGAGTATTCCGCCGCGATAGCCCGTGCGATCACCACATCGGTGCTTTCCGGGAATCCCATTGTCATCAGGTGCGGGCGGACGCCCTCCCGAAGCAGCGCGCTCAGGATAACGCGGGAATCGAAGCCGCCCGACATCGCGACCACCGGGCGATCGGTCGCCCAGGTCGCCACGGATCGATTGAATGCGGACAGGGCGGTGGCGGGGGTGGCCGGGGTCGATTCGCGAAAACGTGGCGTCAGCGGGATGGTGCGCATCTGCCCCTGGCTCCAATGGAGCACCGTGGACTGCGGGACGCGATGGATGTCGGGGTGGAGGGTATCGTTCGCCAACCCGTGATCCAGCTGGATCGAGTCGGCCAGCGCTCCCCAATGCCAGGTCCAACCCCGCCCGCTGTGGCGCAGCACGTCGAGTACGGTCGCGCCATGGAACAACTGCCCGTTATGGATGGTGTAGTAATACTGCGTGACGCCAAACTGCGAGGTTGCGATAAAGGTCGCGTCGTCAGTTTCGGCGACAATCGCGAAGTCCCCCTCCAGCTCGGTGAATACCGCGAGCCCTTGCGTGACCAACCGCGTCGTCAACTCGGACAAGGGAAGGGAGCAATACCCCGTCAGCGTCAGCGTGGCGTTCGCGAGAGCGCTTGTCATGGCCTATCTCGTCCTTTCCTCTCCGATCCGCGATGGGTGATAGGTCGCGATTGTGCCGAATCACAAACGCCCTGTCAAATCGCACTACACATAGGTGACGAATCCGCGTGCCGATCCGTACAAACCCTATTTGTCACGCTGCGTCCGACGCCTACGGCTACGAAAGCGTGGCAGCGCCCCCCGTTCGTGCTGCAGGGCGAGCCACGCCAATGCAGGAAGGATGATGATGCTGCCGACGATGGCAGGTATGACGACGTGGGCATCGACCATAGGAAAGATTCTCCTGTCACGTTGTACGCAGTTGACTGACAGGGTCATTATCGCAGGCGTTTTGCAAGGCGGTAAAGGAGTGGGACATGCAGGCACAGAGATCGGCGTGGCGCTGGGCGACGAGGTGACGGTGAGCGTCTGGCAGCACTGAGGATGAGATCGTTGTGTGTGGAGGCATGATGGCCGCACAGTCGTCCACTAGGACGAGTCGTGGCGCGTCCTGCTGATCGCGTCTGAGGAGCCTACCGATGGCCGCTGACCCGCTGTCCGGCCTCCTGCGCGTGGCCGAGGGGGAACTCGCCAGGCTCTTCGCCCCGCTGCTGGCCTCGACCAGCCGCTTCCTGCGCGGTATCCGGGGGGCGCTCGCGCTCGGGATCAGGGGTAGGAGATGCACGGAAGGGGGCGGGTGGTGAGTAGCGACCGCTGGCAATGGTCCGAGACGACCCGTCGTTATCGTGATACGAAGTCCGGCCGCTTCCTCGCGCCCGCGACCGTGCTGACCCTGCGCGACGGCTACCTCGACGATCGCAAGGCGGTGATCGCCGACCTCACCGCCCGCCTCGTCGCCGGCGACCTGCCCGTCGGCGACTGGCTCCTGGCGCTGCGCGAGCAGGTGCGCGACCTCACCCTCGGCGAATACGCCTTCGGCAGGGGCGGGCGCGGCGCGATGTCCGATGACGACTACGCGGCGGTGGGCAAGGCCCTCGAAGGCCAGTACGCCTACCTCCAGTCGTTCGCCGAGTCGGTGCAGGCCGGTGACCTCACGGCGCGCCAGGTGGGCGCACGCGCGAACCTGTACCCGGCTGCGGCCCGTCAGGCGTTCGAGCGCGGGAAGGCGGCCGCGTGGGGGCTCGAACTCGACCAGCATCCCGCCGACGGGCAGACGCGCTGCCTGGCGAACTGCCGCTGCACGCTGGAGATCACCGACAACGAAGACGAGTGGCGGGTCAGATGGGTGTTGCACGCCGACGAGAGCTGCGAGGACTGTCGGTTGATGGCGCGCAAGTGGAACCCGCTCGTGGTGAAGAAGGAGACGGCATAGGTATGAGCGAGGAACGGGAAGATCCTCCGGCGTCCGAGCCGCGCGTGGCCAGGCCGACCCCAGCCCGCGACGAACAGCCCGACGACAGTTTCCTCGGCGAGATGCCGCGCAAGCCGACCCATGACCCGCGCCGACGGCATACCAGCGACCCGCGACGGCAGCGGCCGGTCGGGTCGCGCGAGCAGCGGCCACAGTAGGGGGTGCGTGGGGACATGGTGACGCAGAATACGGTCGCGACCGAAGCGTGGAAATGCGCCGAATGCCCGCAGATACTCGGCACAATCGAGGGGCCGCTGGTCACCATCCGCCACCAGAAGCGCCAGGTCAAGGCCATGCTGCCGTGCGCGCAGATCTGCGATCGGTGCGGCGCGCTCAACTTCCGTCCGGCCCCCGCTGTCGCACCACTCGATACTACTCCAATCGATAAGCGGACCGCGTCACCACATGGCATAGACTAAGGGGGGACGCTGCTGCGCGTAATGCGGTCGGTGGACAGATGAATGACGGGGCAGGGAAAGCGATAAATTAACGCGCAGAGGGAGAATAATCGCGATGGATACGGAGATCGCGAAGAGTGGCGGCATGATCACCGCCCTTCAGTTCGACACAGCGCGGTCCAACAGTTGCGCGTTAATCACCGCCTTCGGATGGTAGGGTTGTTGTATGCGGTCGGCACCCTATTGACACGGCTAGGGCGGAGGGGGTACGGTATGAGCAGCTATCTGCTCATACCGTACTTGTCGGAAGAGATAGGCGCGATGCGAAGGAAACCGGGAAAGTTGTTACCTTTAGAAATCAACATACTCAGCGGCGGCTTGGAGCTCCAGGCGCGCTCTGAGCAGTTTCACGGTTTTGCCCTCGCAAAGAAAATTGGGGAGCAGCAGCAATCACGCACGTTGACAGCCTATGGGACCTTGTATCGAGCGCTCGATCGGCTGGCGAAGGCTGGCTTGGTGGAAGCTGAGTGGGAGGATCCGCAGATTGCCGCGAGCGAGCAGCGCCCGCGACGGCGTCTCTATCGGATCACACTCGATGGCACGCGTGCGCTGCAGCAAGCGCTCAAAGAGGCTGACCAGGCAGCAGTGAGTCGCATCGTGAGGGAGGGCACATGAGGATGGTGCTGATCGCGCTCGCTGCTCCGTTAATCGTGTGGGTTTTGCAGGCTTTCGCGCTGCCTATCTCCGAGGCGATCGTGCGCCGGTGGATCTGGCTTTATACACGAGGAATGACGCCCGACAGCCAGAGTAAAAAAGCCTCCGATGCCGAGGCTCATTACAAAGACCTCAAGCAGGCATGGATCAAGGATGATGGTTCCAAGGCCGAGCATATCGCCCTGCGGCTCCTCGCCGATGTCGTGCGCGGCATGCGGGATGACATCGCTTGGCGATGGGAAACGGACCTAGCAGAACAGTTCGCGCGACGACTTCGATCGCTGCGCATTCGACTGCACCTCGTCGACCCGGTGCTAGTACGCAAGCGGGGACTGCAGGTTACCGGACCCGTCGTTATAGCCATCGGGCTGGGCTGGGCGATCACCAGCGTCGCCGCGCCAGTCATGAGTTTCGCTGCCGCGTTCGGCGAGGAGGCAAAGGGCATTTCGACGCGACTCCTGCTTCTCGCCAGCGCCCGGATCCTATCGTCCGTACTCCTGCTTCTCGCTGTCGGGAGGTTGTTCGCCGTTGGCAAGCGAGGTGCCGCGCTCCCTCCCGTTTCCGTTGCGGAGCGCGGCACCTCGTGGGAACAAGGTGAAACATGAGGCTGATTAAGTTCTCGCAGTTTGTAGCCTTCTGCTGGGTTCGACTCATTACCCGCGCGCTTCCACGAGACCTCCGGGATTTGGAAGTCAGCGAGAGAGTAAGCAGCTATCAGATGCTGGTCGACGACGGCTTGACCGATCGCAATTCACCCTTGCGTGTCGCCGTGCTACTCTTGGCGAACGTGGCGAGGGGCGCTTGGGATGATATTGCCTGGTGCGGGGAGAAGAAGCTCAATGAATGGGTCACTGTCGAACGACCCAAGTGGGCCGCCACAATCCATTACAACGTGGGCTTTGCCAGGAGTGATCCCAAGTGTATCTTCTTAGCCCTCGGTTATTTTGGCCTGGAGGGACTGCTCAGCCTTGCCTTGGCTGAAGGGATACGTGCTCACGGATTATGGGCGATTGGGCGAAGCTTCGCGTTCATTTTGGCCCTCCAGTTCCTGTCTATCGCAATATATTCCGTGCAAGTTATCGTGACGATGAGGGCGGTGCTCAAGTTTGCAGGCAGGCGAGAAGCGATCTACAAGTATGGGCCTTTACCTAGCGGTGGTTACTCGACGAAGTACACCTGGGACAAGCGAAAGCTGAATACCGTTAGGCGACTGGGCTCAAACTTTACTGCCCGAATCATGGGCGAGTTCTACGGCTGGAACGCCACGGTACAAGACTGGCGAAGGTTTGCCCGTGAAAATCCTCGATATATTCCAATGGCGACATTTGTCTACATTATCCTCCCCTTTGTTACGCTGTTCTTCCTTTTTGACCAACTCGCGTATGGGTTACCGCTGCGTCCTTTGCCCGGGGAAGAGAATTACCTGTGGATATCAGGCCTCTACCTTTGGAAAGGACTTCCATTGGGTATCTTCTACCTGATCATATGCTTACCGATTCATGGCTCCGTGATACGCCAAAAGGCCGCATGGGACAGGCGCTCACGACGCAGGCCCGGCGAGTAACTTGATAGGACGGATACCAAACCGGCAACGACAGGTAAGCATTTCTGTACAACCGAGTCTTGCAATAGGGCCTGTCTGGCGAATCCTGTTGGCCCGCGACGCGCGCGGACCAGTGGCGGTGAAGGGCGCTGGCGAGGCCGCCACCGGGGCGGACCTGGCGACTTGTCAGCGTTGCGGCCCCCGGCTCCGTGATTTACGATGGCGTGCAGACAGGCGGCGGCGCGCGCTGCGGTGGCAACAGACGGCGGAGGAGACAGCATGAACACCAAGGAACTCTTCAGCTTCCCCAACCCGGTCAACGAGGTCGCTGCCCGCGTCGTCGCGGCCGGCGTCCTCCTTCTCTCCTTGCTCACCCTGGCCACGCGTCGCCCCTGGCTGCTGGTGCCGCTCGCTTACGGCTTCATCGCCCGCGCCCTGACCGGGCCGACCCTCAGCCCGCTCGGCCAGCTCGCCACCCGCGTCATCGCCCCGCGCCTGCCCGTCGCGCCGAAGCCGGTCGCCGGCCCGCCGAAGCGCTTCGCGCAGGCCCTCGGCGCGGTCGTCTCGACGAGCGCGGCGCTCCTCGCGCTCGTCTTCGGGCGCGCGCGCGCCGCGTATGCGCTGGTCGCGCTCATGGTCGTGTTCGCCACGCTGGAGTCGACGTTCGGCTTCTGCGTCGGCTGCAAGCTCTTCGGTGTGCTGATGCGCATCGGGCTAGTCCCCGAGGATGTCTGCGCCGAGTGCGCTAACATCTGGGACCGACCGGGCCTGCGCGACAGCCCGCACGCCCCCTCGCCGGGGCCGTCGTCGGACGCGCTCTAATGCCGCCGCGCACACGATCGCGCATTCGGCCGCACCTCTTGGGTCGTCATGGTGTGGTGACCTCGCGCGTCGTGGTACGCGCCGCGTTATCGTACTCGAATTGTGACCAAGAGTCGGGGGTTGTCCAGGATCCAGATTGTCCTGTCTCGAACAACTCGAATAATCGTTGCGAGAGGGGTTGCTCCGACCGGCGTCTTGACGTACCTACCATAATCTGATAGCCTCTACTTACTAGCGAGTCAGGCGGGCACGATCGTGCCCCTTACACGAGCATCCCCGAACGGGGATCGACGGTAAGGGGCATTTTCTATGTCCGACACCCAGGTCGCACAGGTATTCCCGGCTCGCCTCCTCCTAGAGGCGGACACACGCGCCACCCCCGCGCAGCTCCTCGCCGCCGCGAAGGGCAAGGCGCTCGACCCCACCGTCTTCGACGACGAGCGCTTCACGCCGTTCTTCTGGACGGCGGAGATCAGCTCCAATCGCCTCGACGCTTACAGCACCCGCATGGCCCCTAGCAGCCTCAAGAACTACGCCGAGGATGCCAAGGCAGGCATCTCCTTCCAGGACAGCCACATGACCGACGGCGTGCATCGCACGTTCGGCCAGTCGCTCGGCGCGCGCTATTTCGGCCCCGGCAATAAGCAGCGCCCCGAGGGGATCGCGGCGGTCGAGGCCGACTTCTATTCGCTGCTCGGCCTCGACGGGCTGATCGACGCCTACGTGAACAAGGTCCGCGCCGGGATCACCAAGGATGTCAGCATCGGTTTCTACGGCGGCACCTACCGCTGCTCGATCTGCGACCGCGACATGCGCGACTACACCGACTGGCAGAACTACTGCCCCCACTACCCCGGCCAGAAGGTCGCCATCCTTGACGGCAAGACCGGCAAGCCGACCGGAGAGCGGCAGACGGTCGAGGCGGCGATCGAGGACGCCCACCTCGCCGAGACGAGCGGCGTCTACGACGGGGCCACCCCGGAAGCCTCCATCCTCGTGATCAAGGCCAAGGAGCTGGCCGACGCGGGCAAGCTCGACCCGAAAGAGGCGCGGTTCATCGAGGACCGCTACCGCGTCCGCATCCCCGGCATGGCCCCGGCGTTCGCCGTGGGCCTCGATCTCCGCGCCCGCCAGTCGGGCACTACCCCCACACCGAAGGAGGGCACGGCCATGACCTTAGAGGAGCAGCTACGCGCGCTCGCCGCCGAGATCGGCGTGCCGGAGGGGGGCGACATCGTGGCGCATGTCCGCACCCTCGCGACCGACACCGGCTCCCGGATCGCCACGGCGGTCACCGCCCGCGACGAGCAGGTGCGCGGCGCGCTGGCCCACATCGGCCTCACTTCCGAGGGCGATGACGTCGTGGCGGTGATCCGCGCCAATGCGCCGACCCTGACCGCGCTCCGCGAGAACGCGAAGTACGGCGAGGCGTGGCGCACCAAGCTCATCGGGGAAGCTGCCGACGAAGCGACGCGGGCGCTGGGGGAGAAGTTCACCAAGGAGCGACGCGACGCGCTGGCCAAGCTCTCCCCCGAGGAGCTGATCGAGCGGCGCGACACCTGGGCAGAGATGGGCGACGCGCTCCTGCCGGGGGGGCGCAAGACGGTCAACGGCGAAACCGAGACGACCGGCCAGCGTCCGGCGCATGGCGCGCCGGTCCCGCTCGCGGCCTACCGCGCCGGGTAGCGCGGCCACATCGGTACTGAGGCCGGGCGCGCCCGGTAGCAACGGAGGGCAACGAGCATGGCTGACCCGCGACTCGCATCCACCAACCGCGTCGGCACCGAACCCCGGCACGCCTACACCTACGCCGTCGACGGCGCGGACATCGCCTACGACGCCACCCAGCCGAACGGCAGCGCGGTCGTTGGCCGCGCCGTGATGCTCTCGGCCAACGGCACCGTCCGCCTGACCGCCGACGCCTCGCCGGTCCTCGGCCAGCTTGTCAAGGTCGAGCCGGATGGGCGCTGCGCGGTCCTGGAGATCGGCGTCTGCCAACTCCCGTCGAGCGGCACCATCACCGCCGGGACGCGCATCGTCGGGGCCCTCGGCCCGTCATCGGCGCGCGGTTACGTCCGCAGCG
>DATCMP010000751.1:0-4689 GCA_036563365.1 Thermomicrobiales bacterium | reverse complement strand
CAGAGCGTTGAGCATCTGCTCGAAGTGTGCATCTTCGCTGAACATTTGCCCGACCTGAGCGACGACGCGCGATCGGACCAGCCCTTGCACCTCGTCCAGCAGCGTTGCGCGTTCGCGTCGCGCCCATGCGCCGCTCGCGCGCAGCGTCCGTTGGTGCTCCTCGACCGTATCCGCCAGGGCCACCACGCCCTCGCCACGCGCCGCGATCGTCGCGAGGATCGGCACGCGCCAGGCACCCTCGGGTAGATGCCCGCCGAGGGTTAACATCATCGCCAGATCGCGCTTCAGCTCGCCAGCGCCCGGCCGGTCGGCCTTGTTGACGACCAGGAGATCGGCGACTTCCAACACCCCCGCCTTGATCGCCTGGATGTCGTCGCCGAGGCCGGGGACTTGCAGGAGGAGGGTCGTGTGCGCGACCCGCGCCACCTCCACCTCGTCCTGCCCCACCCCGACCGTCTCGATGATGATCATGTCGAAACCGAAGGCGTCGAGCGTCCACACAATCCCGCGCGTCGCCCGCGCCAAGCCGCCGAGCGCACCGCGCGTCGCCATCGAGCGGATAAAGACGGCCTCATCCGCCCAGGTTTCCATCATCCGCACGCGGTCACCGAGCGTCGCGCCCCCGGTGAGACTGCTCGATGGATCGACGGCCACGACCGCGACCGAGCGCCCGCGCTCGCGCCACGTCGTGATCAGGCGATTGACGAGGGTGCTCTTGCCCGCGCCCGGTGGACCGGTCACCCCAACGACGTGTGCCCGCCCGGTCGCGCCGAAGAGCGCGCGCACCGCCTCGCGCCCGACGGGGGTATCGTTCTCGACCTGCGTCAGCAGGCGCGCCAACGCCCGGCGCTCGCCACCCCTGAAGCGCGCCAGTAGCCCAGACAGATCGCCCGGCGCGACCGTACGACCACGCGGCAATGGCAGATCAGCGGTCACGCGCTGTCCTCACTTCGTCCGCCATCACGCCGCTTCCGGGCTCCCGATCGTCGTGCGGATGAACGCGACGATCTCATCGAGCGGGGTGCCGGGGCCGAAAACTCCCTCCACACCCATCGCCTTGATCACGGGGATATCGGCGTCGGGGATGATGCCGCCCGCCAGGACGACCACATCGTCCATCCCTTGCGCTCGCAAGAGCTCTAGGATCCGTGGAAACAAGGCCATGTGCGCGCCCGAGAGGATACTCAGGCCGATCACATCGACATCCTCTTGCAGCGCCGCCGCGACGATCATCTCCGGCGTCTGGCGAATCCCGGTGTAGATGACCTCCATCCCGGCATCGCGCAACGCCCGCACGATCACCTTTGCGCCGCGATCGTGCCCATCGAGCCCCGGTTTGGCGACCAACACCCGGATCCGACCTTGCTCGCTCATCCTTCCCTCCGCGTTACAGCTTGGCGGGTAACGCTACTTCGCTTCGCACGGCACGATCGTCGCCGATTCGCCGCGCCTCACCTACGGCCCATTGTACACCCGCGATCCTCGCGCCGCCCCCAGCCTGTTACCATAGCTGCGTCAGCTGCAGCACACCGACGGGAGACCCACACCACAGGAGTAGAGGTACAGGGCATGTCTGCCGATCGGCAACTCCGCAAAACCTTCGGCGCGTGGCGGCGGCGGCTCGGGAACGACCTGGCCGAGCGCGAAGTGGCAATCGCGGACGACGACCTCACACTCCTGGTCGATAACACGCTCGAACGTTGCTTAGCCCTGTGCCTTGCTGAGAATCGCGGCGTTTTCCCTACAGGCTTGCTCGCCCGCGTGGCGGATAGTGCTGATTGCCACGCACAGATTGAGGCCCACTGCCAGCGGCTATTCGGCTCGCCAGCAACCAGGACGACACCGACGCACTTCAGCGATGCGGCGCTCGGGCCGATCGTGCGCGCGTTGAGCGCACCGCACCGCTGCGACTTCGCGGCGCTGCCAGTAGATGCGCTCGGTACCATCCGCGAGTTTTTCCATGATCGCCCACTTCGGCGTAACCACGGACAACAGGTTGTCGAGGAAGTCCGTACCGCGTCGCGCAAGGCCACCGGCAGCTATTACACGCCCGCGCCGATCGTGGACTACCTGGTGCGGCAAACGCTGACGCCGCTCCTCGCGGAAGCGGCGCCGCGACTACCGCGCGATTTCGCCGTGCTCGATCCGGCCTGTGGGGCTGGGGCTTTCCTGCTGGGCGCGTATCGCTTCCTGCTCGATTGGCACCTGTCACGCTACCTCGCTGAACCACAACACCATACCGCTAGGATCAAACAAAGCACTGATGGCAGTTGGCAACTCATGGCGGGGGAGCGCGGGCGAATACTGCAGGAGCAGATTTACGGTGTCGATCGTGACCCGCGTGCGCTGGAAACGACACGGCTCACGTTGCTACTCCAGTTCCACGATGGATATGCCGACGCTACAAACGAGCCGCCACCGGATTTCGACGCGAATCTGCGACAGGGCGACACCTTGATCGGCCCGGATATTTGCCACGCGCCGGGGATAGAAGAGCTAACAGCGGCGGAACGCGCGACGCTCCTGCCGCTCGACTGGCACGCTGCCTTCCCCACGATCATGGTGCGCGGCGGCTTCGACGCGGTGATCGGCAACCCGCCGTATCTTTCCTATTCCGGTCGGCAAGCGGTGACACTCCCCGCGCCGGTGCGTGCCTATCTGCGCGAGCGGTATACGCGCGCGGGCTGGCCCGCCGCCCACGCCTTCTTCATCGAGCAGGCGACGCGGCAACTCGCGCGGCGGCGGATCGCCTTCGTCGTCCCCGATCAGGTTGGGCATCTGGATGGCTACGCCAGAACCCGCGCTCTTCTCACCGGCGTGACCGAGGTCCGTTACTGGGGCGAGGCGATCTTCGCCGAAGCGATCACCCCAGCCCTCACCTTCATCGCCGATCGGGCGCACAACGGGCCGTTAACGATCATCGAGCGCGATGGGCGAGTGGAGATGGTGAATTCTGTCGCAGACCGGCCCTGGCGGGGGTCCACCGATACGGCGTTGCTGACCAAGCTCTACCGCGAGAGCGAATCATTGGGTCCGCTCGTCGGCGACATCGGCGTGCATACCGGGAACTGCGCGAGTGCGTTGATCTTCCCGACAGCCGATGCTCCGATAGGGGCGGTGCCGATCCTCGAAGGGAAGGATGTCGGGCGTTACCGCTGCGCGACGCCAGACCGGGCCTTCCAGAGCGCGTATAGCCCTGAGCCGGGCGAATACTTTTCCGCGCGACCGGAGGCGCGTTACGCCGACGCCCCCTTCGTCATCCGGCAGACCGCGTCGTATCCGATCGTCGGCCCGCGACGCCACGCCACGTATTTCCGCAACTCCCTGCTAGCCCTCTATCCGCCGACCGATGGCCGCGCGGTCGAATATTTGGTCGGGCTGCTCAATTCGCGCCTCTTCCGATATCTCTACAGTCAGAGCGCCCGCGAGGCGGGACAGCGGGCCTTCCCCCAGGTGAAAGTCGGCACCTTGCGCCGCCTGCCGATCCGCCGCCTCGATCTGACCGATCCGCGCGACCACAGGCAGCACGACGCAATCGTGAACTCGGTACGACAATTACTCAACTTCCATGAGGGGCAGGAAAGCGCGGCGACACTCGCCGCGCAGCATCGCGTCAACGAAGCGATCGAGGAGGCAGAGCAACAGCTGGACATGCTGATCTATGAACTCTACGGACTCACTGCGGACGAAATAGACATCATCGAGAACGCCGTTACGCCGTGATCTCATGACCCTATCGCAAAGTCGGCCGTCACGATGGGTGGAGCAAGCGATCCACGATGAGCAAGAAGTGCGTCTATACCTCACCCCGATTGCCGCGCAGCAGATGCCGCGCGATCACGAGCCGTTGAATCTCGCTGGTTCCCTCGTAGAGTTCGCACGCCTTGGCGTCGCGATAGTAGCGTTCGACCGGATGGGCTTTCAGGTAGCCGTAGCCGCCGTAAATCTGCACAGCAGCGTCGGCGCAGAAGGTGGCCGCTTCCGACGCGAAGAGCTTGGCGATCGAGGCTTCGCGTCCGAACGGTTGACCGGACTCTTTCAACGCCGCCCCCCGCCAGACAAGCAACCGCGCGGCGTCGATCCGGGTCTGCATATCGGCGAGTTTCCACTGGATCGCCTGGAACTCGGCGATCGGCTTGTCGAACTGCCGCCGTTGCTGGCTATAGGCCAACCCGGCGTCGAGCGCCGCCTGCGCGATCCCGACCGCCTGTGCGCCGATCCCGATCCGCCCGGTATCCAGCAGTTCCAATGCCAGCCGGAAGCCGCGCCCCGCCACCCCGAGCAGATTGCGCGCCGGTACGTGGCAACCGTCGAACCGCAACTCGGCGATCTTCGAGGAGAGCAGCCCCATCTTCGGGGCTTCCGGGCCGACGCTGAAACCGGGGAAGCCGGGCTCGACCAGGAACGCGGAGACACCATCGGCGGGGCGCTCGCCGCTGTGGGTGACGGCGAAGACGACGAACAGGCCCGCATACGGCGCGGTGGTGATGAACTGTTTGCGTCCATCGAGGATCCAGTCGTCACCATCGCGCCGGGCCGTGGTACGCATCGCGCCCGCATCGGAGCCGGATTCCGCCTCGGTGAGGGCGTATGCGCCAAGGATATCGCCGCGTGCCAGCGCCGGGAGGTAACGATCGCACTGCTCCGCTGTACCCCAACGGGCGATGCTCTGTGCGACGAGCGAGTTAT
>DATCMP010000747.1:0-3728 GCA_036563365.1 Thermomicrobiales bacterium | reverse complement strand
CAGCGGCAGCGGCGCGACTGTCAACGGCTGATACCGACTAACCTTGCTCTATCAATGGCGGTCGCGAAGTCGAAAGGTGCTGCATGGCGGAAGAGTGGCAGCGTGGCGAATATACGATCAGCACCGATCCGGGCCGGATCGATCTGGCGTTGGTCCACCATTTCCTGCGGCAGTCGTATTGGGCCGAGGGAATCCCGCTGGCGATCGTGGAACGCTCGATCCACCACTCCCTGCCGTTCGGCATTTATCTGGGGGCGGCGCAGGTCGGCTTTGCGCGCATCATCAGCGACCGCGCCACATTCGCCTATCTCGCCGACGTTTTCGTGCTCGAAGGGTTTCGCGGGCGCGGGTTGGGCAAATGGCTGATGGAAACGATCCTGGCGCACCCGGAACTGCAAGACTTGCGTCATTGGTTCTTAGGGACAGCCGACGCACACGGTCTCTACCGGCAGTTCGGCTTCGAGGATTTGGCCGAGCCGGGAAAGTTCCTCTCCCGTGGCAAGTCTGGGCTGTATCAGCGGATGGCGGCGGAACGGGTACGGGACGAACGATAAGCGCCCGACACGTTCCGCTCGTCTGTGTTGAACTGGTGTAGGGTTAGGGTTGCTTATCGCGTAATTGGCGCAACTCTGCCTCCAGCGCGGCGATCCGCTGCTCCTGCATTGCTACACGCTGCGCTTGCTCGTCTTTCTTGCGACGCTCTGCCGTGAGCATCGCGTCGAACTCGACCGAGAGCGGCACGAGTTGCCCTGCGTGGTCGTAGACGCGTAGCAAGTGACCTTCCGGTTTGAACGAGACGCCGAGCATGCTGTACCAGCGTCCATCCCTCTCGGGAAGCCACGGTCTGACCCCTGACGGCCCGATATGTTGCGCCCAGATCGGCTCACCGAAGATCTCCCGCGTCGGGTCGAACGCGAGATACTCGGTGACCCCGATCCGCTCGTAGAGGCGCGGCTTGGCGGTCGGATTGAAGATGTTGACATCGTTGGTGAGGGCCGTCCCCGGGCTGGCGATCTCGATCGCGAGCGTCGGCGGGCCATGTTCGGTGATCGCGATCGAGGTCGGATTGCTGATCGCGAGCGACTGGTACACGAACACATCCGGGGCGATACGGCGCGGTAATCGCCGATCTTCCCGCGGTATCAACAATGTTTGCTGATTGCCGACGAACCACGGCACATCGCGCCGCGCCGCACAGATACGCAGGCCATCGAAGACGGTGACGATCGCCCCTTGATGGATCGCCGAACCCATCAGTGACTCCTCCGTATCATCGGGGATGACGTCGAATTCCGCGCCGAGGGTGATCGGGTAGGTAACCATCGCACTGCTCCGCTATGCACATGACGCTCAGCATATATAGTACGAAGTATATCATTCCGTATGCCAAGCGCTCTTCGCGACTGTAGCGTTGTTATCCCCGCCTTCTTTTGGTAAACAGCCCCTACGCCCCAACAGTGGATTCGACGACCAAACCTCCGAGGTGTGCGCGATCATCGAGGCAGACGAGCGCGGGGGCTTCGTCGGGTCGTTCCCAAATGAATTGTGTCAGCGAACAGTTCCCGATGTCATTGCGACATAATAATACCTCGCGCGGGGCCACGCGGATCAAGGTATCATCGACGGAACTCACGGCGTTGATCGCGGCGGAGTGAAACGGAGCGAAATCATGCAGGCATTACATCACCGCAGCGTGGGTGCACCCTAATCCGCCATAACCCTGGCCGCTGCGGCCCGCGTTTTGCTATGCTCACCGCGACGAGGAGGACTCACGACGATGGAACAACTTGCCTTCGCCGCACGGGGCGCGATGGAGTACCCCGATGTCCCGGGCTGACCTGGCCGACTGGCCGGTGGGCGGCGGCGAGACGGGGGCGCTGATCCGCGCCTTCGACTGGGCGGCCACGCCACTCGGGCCGCTCGTCGCCTGGCCCCAGAGCCTGCGGACGGCGGTGGACATCTGCCTCGCCGTGCCCGAGCCCGCGACGGTGCTGTGGGGGGCGGCGCGTATCCAGCTCTACAACGACGCCTACGCCGCCACCCCCCCGGTGCGGCACCCGGCGATGCTCGGCCGGCCGGCCCTGGAGAACTGGGCCGCCGACCGCGCCATCCTGGCCCCCGCCCTCGACCGGCTGTTCGCCGACGGCGCGCCGCTGGTCGTGGCGGACCGCCCGGTCGCGTTCCCCGGGGCCGACGGCCGGATGGAGGAGCGCACCTTCACCTTCACCTTCTCGGCGATCCGGGACGAGCGCGGCGCGGTCGGCGGGGCCCTGGCCCGCGTGGTCGAGACCACGCCGCGGGTGCGCGCGGAGGCGGCGCTGCAGGAGAGCGCGGCCCGCTATCGCGCGCTGTTCGAGGCGATCGACCAGGGCTTCTGCGTCATCGAGGTGCTGCTCGACGACGCGGGCGGGCCGGTCGATTACCGCTTCGTGGAGGCGAACCCGGCGTTCGAGGCGCTGACCGGGCTGCGGGGGGCGCTGGGCCGGACGGCGCGCGCGCTGGTCCCGGGGCTTGAGGCGTGGTGGTTCGCGACCTACGGGCGGGTCGCGCTGACCGGCGAGCCGGTGCGCTTCGAGCACTACGCCGCGCCGCTGGGCCGCTGGTTCGACGTGCACGCCTCGCGCCTCGGCGGGGCCGGGAGCCGGCGGGTCGCGCTCGTCTTCACCAACATCACCGAGCGCAAGCGGGCGGAGGCCGAGCGCGAGCGGCTGCTCGCGGCGGTCGAGGCGGAGCGCGCGCGCCTCGAGGAGCTGTTCATGCAGGCCCCGGCCGCGATCTGCCTGCTGGACGGGCCGGACCACGTCTTCACCCTCGCCAATCCGCCCTACCTGGCATTGATCGGGCGCGCGGAGGTGCTTGGCAGGCCGGTGCGGGAGGTCTTCCCCGAACTCCCGGGCCAGGGGATCATCGAGCTGCTCGACCGGGTCTACCGCACCGGCGAGGCGTTCGTGGGCGACGAGGTGCCGATGCGGCTGGACCGCGACGGCGACGGCGCGCCGGAGGAGGTGTACTTCACCTTCGTGTACGCCCCGTTCCGCGCGGTCGACGGCGCGCCGTCGGGGATCTTCGTCCACGCCTACGAGGTCACCGACCACGTGCGGGCGCGCCTGGCGGCGGAGGAGGCGGTGCGCGCACGGGACACCTTCCTCTCGATCGCCGCCCACGAGCTGCGCACGCCGATCACCGCGCTGAAGGGGACGGCGCAACTCCTCCTGCGGCGACAAACGCGCGGGATGCTCGACGCCGACCACCTCGCCGACGCGCTCCGGAAGCTCGACCAGTCCGCCGATCGCCTGGTCGAGCTGACCGGCGACCTCCTCGACGTGGCGCGTATCCGCACCGGGCAGCTCCCGCTCGACCCGCGCCCGACCGACCTCATCGCCCTGGCCGGCACGGCGGTGGCGCAGGCGCGCACGCGGGCCGACGATGGCCACCGCCTCGCGCTGGACGCCCCCGGCGCTCTGCCTCCGGTGATGGCCGATGCGGGGCGGATCGAGCAGGTGCTCACCAACCTGCTGGACAACGCGCTCAAGTACTCCCCGACAGGCGGGGAGGTGGCGGTGGCCGTCCGGGTGGAGGGTGAGGGCGCGGCGGTCGCGGTGCGCGACGCGGGGATCGGCCTGCCGCCGGGCGCGGCGGGCGCGATCTTCGCGCCGTTCGGGCGGGCGACGAATGCGGCGGCGAGCGGCCTGCCGGGGATGGGCCTCGGCCTCTTCATCTGCCGCAGC
>DATCMP010000015.1:0-5539 GCA_036563365.1 Thermomicrobiales bacterium | reverse complement strand
GGCCCTCTTCGTGGCGCTCGTGCCGTTGTCACTGCTCGCGGCGAATCCGTTCAACGATCTCGTCCCCGGCAGTGTCCACAACGACGACATCGACGCGATCTACAACGTCGGCGTCACCACCGGTTGTGATCCCGACGTCGCCTACTGCCCCACCGCCAACGTCACCCGGCAGGAGATGGCCTCGTTCCTCGCGCGCCTGGGCGGCCTGGGGGATCACCCGCCGGTCGCGAACGCCGCGACCCTCCAGGGCTACGCCCCGAGCGGCCTGGTGCGCGTCGCCCAGGCACTCGGCACGAACACCACCGGCAGTGACTTCACGGGGATCACCACGACCCCGAACTACGCGGAACTGCCCGGCACGGTCGTGACGATCAACGCGCCGGGCAGTGGCTACGTCCTGATCAATAGCAGCGTGAGTGTCAGCAGCAACGCGACGATCTCCGTCCTGGCCCGCGTGCGCGACATCACCCCCGGCGCGCCGCCCAGCGCCGTCTCGTCGGAAGCCAGCCGCTTCGACGCCGGCGACTTCGGCACCGGCGTCCTGAATGTCACCTACCTCTTCCCGGTCAGCGGCGCGGGCGCGAAGACCTTTCGGATCGAGTTGGCGAAAACTGCGGGCACGCCAGCCGCGCGCAACGGCGTGATCACCGCGCTGTTCGTCCCCTTCAACCAGAATGGCGGCACGCTACCGTAAGGAAATCGTGAGCGTCAGACGGCGACTACATTCGTCGTCCCCCGCGCCAGCGCCTCGCCCCGAGCGGCGCGGAAAACGACACCCCTCGGCAGCGTGGCACGCGCGGGAGACGCACCCGCGCGTGCCGTTACAGCCCGATGCGCGCAGTCACGCCACCATGCCCCTATCCCACCCGTTATACTCCACGGCGACATCGCCATCACGCCGACGTGACCGCGCGCCCCGCGCCGCCAAAGGAGTACGACGATTCGCGCCCACCGCCTCGACCGTAGCGCCCTCGATGCCGCCCCCGTCGCGCCGTCGCGCACGGTCGCCGCGCGCCCCTTGCCGGATAACGCCCGCCCGACCGCCGCGCACTTGCCGCTCGCGCTCGACTGGCTGATCGTCGCCCTCGCCCTCGCCCTCTTCCTCGGGGTCGCGGTCTATCAGTGGCGGCTGCCGGGGCTCTATAACGACGAGGCGTACGATGTCGTCCCGGCGATGCAACTGGTCCTCGGGCAGCCGGTCGAACTCAATCGCGGCGTCGGGCTGCACCTGTTCGGGCGCGACTTCCCGCTGATGATCAGCGATTATCAGGGGGTCAGCAGCATGTATGTCGTGCTGCCCCTCTTCGCCCTCTTCGGCCCCGGCGTCGGCCCGGTCCGCGCGATGACGATCGGCTTCGGCGCGATCGCGGTCGTCCTCACCTACCTGCTCGGTCGTCGCCTTTTCGGTCGGCCCGCCGGGTTGGTCGCCGCCCTGCTGTTGGCGAGCAACCCCTCGTTCATCTTCTGGGCGCGGGTCGGCGTTTATGTCGTCAATCAGGTCGTGCCGTTGGCGCTCGGCGCGGCCCTCGCCTTCCTGGCGTGGCGACGCAGCGGGCGCGCGGGCTGGCTCTGGCTCGCCGGGCTGTTGGCCGGGATCGGCCTCAGCACCAAGATTTTATTCATCTGGTTCATCCTCGCCGCCGCCTCGGCGGTGGTCGCCGTCTGGCTCGTCGATTGGTTCTGGCCGCTCGACGCGGCGGGGCGGTCGCGCCGCCGTCGCCCCCTGCGCGCCAAGCTGAACGAGCGTCCCGCGTTCACGGCGCGCGATCTCCTCGCTGGCGCTGTAGGGCTGCTCATCGGCGCGGCCCCGCTGCTCGCCTACAACCTCGCCTCGGGCGGGACGTTCAAGGTGATCCGCGCCAATCTCGGCCAGACCGAGAAGGGGGTGGACAACAGCAATTTCCTGGTCAACCTCCTCGGGCGGTTCGGGGCATTCAGGACGGTGCTGGAAGGCTCCTACTTCTGGTTCCTCGGCGAGATCCACGCCAACAAGCTCGCCGTACCCGGTTTCCTGCTCGGCGTCATCGGCCTCGTGGCGCTCGTCTGCCTCGTCCCCGCCTACCGCCGCCTCCGTGGTGCCACCGTCTTCACCCTCGTCCTGATCCTCGCGATCCTGGTGCAGAGCGCCTTCACCCTCTCCGGCCTGGAGGCGACCCACCTCCTCCTGCTCCTGCCGTTCCCGTTCCTCATCAGCGGCGCATTCGTCGCGCTGCTCGGCGATCTGCTCCTTGGCAAGGTCCGGGGGCTGCGCCACCGCCCCGCCGCCCGCGCCCTCGTCGCGGCGGTCCCCGCGCTGGCGCTGACGATCCCCCTGATCGCCGGCAATCTGCTGGTCAACGTCCACTACCATCAGGCGCTGACCGCGAGCGGCGGCAAGA
This sequence comes from Thermomicrobiales bacterium, assembly GCA_036563365.1. Lineage (GTDB taxonomy): Bacteria > Chloroflexota > Chloroflexia > Thermomicrobiales > CADCWN01 > CADCWN01. The sequence goes on along the minus strand of DATCMP010000015.1, from coordinate 3,161 downwards.
GCAGCTTCTCCGACCGGATCTACGACCTCGCCCGCTACCTCGACACCCCGAAGCTGGACATTTTTGACTACAACCAGCCGATCGCGCTCGACTGGGGGATGAAGTACGGCGTCCAACTCCTCACCGCCGGGCGGGTCGATCCGCAGGAGATCTATGGGCAGGGTCGCCCGCTGCCGCCCGACTACCTCGCCACCCTCGACCGCCTCTTCGCCGACCCGACCAACGTCTACCTCGCCCACCGCGCCGACGGCGACAACCCCCCCGCCGCCTACCCCGACCGCACCAGGATCTTCCTCGAACACGCCGCCGCACGCGGCAAGATCGTCGTCCCGGTCAAGATCATCAACGAGCCGGGCGGGGTGCCACTGTTCTATTTGTATACGGTGCGGGAGCCGTAGGGGAGTAGTCAGTAGCCAGTAATCAATAAGGATGGAACAGGAGGGAGATGTCGATGTGGGGGTGTGCCGCAACGTGGGTCGCCGGATGAATCCGGCGCTAGGTGGCTGCGGCCACGAAGCCTACTCAAGTAGGCTAGGTTCGGTAGTGGCACGGTGCCTGTCGGAATACGCTGTGCCTTGCGGCGAACCTAGTCCAATATATTGGACTTTGTGGCCCGAAGGCCACCTAGCGCCGATTTTAATCGGCGGCCCCGGCGTCTCCAGACCGCCACCGTATCGGCAACGCCCCTCCTGCGCCCCCCTCCCCGCACCCCTCCCCCTCTCCACGCCTCCTGTTCCGTCCCCATTCGTCACTAGTCATTCGTCATTCGTCATTCCCTCTCGCCTTGCCCCACCGCCTTCACCCCCGCTATACTCCCTCTAACGTCACCGTTCGTACACCCACGCCGCGCTGAGGTGGCCCGATGCGGATCGCCCTCCCCTTGCCACCGAGCATCAATAGCCAGTACGCTACCGTTGGCAACCGTCGTGTCCTGAGCAAAGAGGCCGCGCGCTTTAAGCGGGTGGTCAAACAAACATTTCTCGGGAAGGTCGGCGAGGCGGCGCTGGCGGCGGGGGAGCGGGAGCAATTGCAGGCCGGGTTTCTCGGCCTCTACCTCGATTTCTACTTCGCCACCCCCCTCAAGCGCGACCTCGACGGCGGGCTGAAGATCACGCAGGATGCCCTCTGCGAAGCCCTCGGCCTCGATGATCGCCGCGTGGTGGACATCCACCTCGTCAAACGGATTGACCCGCTCAACCCGCGCGTCGAGGTCGAACTCGAAGCGATCGCCGAATGGGAGTTCGATCAACAATACGTCTTTCTCGGCGGCGCGACGGCGCCGGATACCGACATCGGAACCGAAGCAGCAAGCGAAGCGGAGTAAACACAGTGGTACTCGACCAGGCCGCGAACCCCGAAGCCGCCATCATCGCCCCCGAACCGGCCGCCGACCTCGACACCGTCGTCATCCTCGATTTCGGCTCGCAGTACAGCCAACTGATCACCCGCCGCGTCCGCGAGGCGGAAGTTTATTGCGAGATGTTGCCGTTCGACGCCCCCGCCGAGCGGGCGCTGGCCCTCAAGCCGCGCGGCGTCATCCTCTCCGGCGGGCCGAACTCGGTCTACGAGGCGGGCGCGCCGCAGCTCCCCGACTGGGTCATCGCCAGCAGCGTCCCGGTCCTCGGGATCTGCTACGGGATGCAACTGCTGGCCCACGCCCTTGGCGGGCGCGTCGCCGCGTCGCAGCACCGCGAGTACGGCCCAGCGCAGATCCACGTCACCGCGCCCGCCGACGATCGGGGGATCTTCACCGGCCTGCCGGATGAACTCGACGTCTGGATGAGCCACGGCGACCGGATCGAGACGCTGCCTCCCGACTTCGCGCCGGTCGCGGTCAGCGCCAACTCGCCGCACGCGGCGATGGCCGACGCGCGGCGGCACTATTACGGGATCCAGTTCCACCCCGAGGTCGCGCACACGCCGCGCGGCAAAGACCTCCTGCGGGCCTTCCTCTACGAGGTCTGCGGGTGCGGCGCGTCGTGGACCCCGGCGAACTTCATCGAATCGGCGCTGGAGCAGATTCGCGCGCAGGTCGGCGAGCGCGGGCGTGTCCTCTGCGGCCTCTCCGGTGGGGTCGATTCGTCGGTCGCCGCCGCCCTGATCTACCGCGCGATCGGCGACCGCCTCACGCCGGTCTTCGTCAACAACGGCCTCCTGCGCGAGGGCGAGGCGGAGACGGTGCAGGAAGTCTTCGGGCGCAACTTCGGGATGCCGCTCGTCTACGCCGACGCCTCCGGGCAATTCCTCGAAGAACTTGCGGGGATCAGCGACCCCGAGGAGAAGCGGCGGCGGATCGGCAACACCTTCGTCCGCGTTTTCGAGGCGCACGCCGCCGGGGCCGGGCCGTTCGAGTTCCTGGCACAGGGGACGTTGTACCCCGACGTGATCGAGAGCGCCACGCCGCAAGACTCCCGCGTGGCCCACAAGATCAAGACGCACCACAACGTCGGCGGCCTCCCCGCCGATATGCAGTTCAAGCTGATCGAGCCGCTGCGCTTCCTCTTTAAAGACGAGGTGCGCGCGGTCGGGCGCGAACTCGGCCTCCCCGCCGAGATCGTCGAGCGCCAGCCGTTCCCCGGTCCCGGCCTCGCGGTGCGCCTCCTCGGCGACATCACCGCCGAGGATCTGGCGACCCTCCGCCGCGCCGATGCGATCGTGCGCCACGAGATCGAGGCGGCGGGGCTCGGCGGCGCGATCTGGCAGTTCTTCGCCGTCCTCCTGCCGGTTCGCACCGTCGGCGTGATGGGCGACCTCCGCACCTACGGGCAGGTCTGCGCCATCCGCGCCGTCACCAGCGAGGACGCGATGACCGCCGACTGGGCGCGAATCCCCTACGACGTCCTCGGGCGGATGAGCAACCGGATCGTCAACGAGGTCCAGGGGATCAACCGCGTCGTCTACGACATCACCTCCAAGCCCCCCGGCACGATCGAGTGGGAGTAGGCGTCTAACCAGCAGCAGAACGGGGCGGGGCGTTTATACGCCCCGCCCCTTCATTTTAACCACCGCCTACGGTTGGGGCTGCCGGGTCTGCGGTATCAGTGCAAGCCGGTATCGACGAATACCTATGCGTGGTAGGGGCGGGGCACCGACCCGCCCGGTCGCCAACGCCACACACGCCGCCATCTGCCAATCCGGTCAGACGACAACAGGGCGCATCG
>DATCMP010000721.1:0-8235 GCA_036563365.1 Thermomicrobiales bacterium | reverse complement strand
GCGTGGGCGGCGCGACGAAATCGGGCGCGTGCAACAGGTTGAGCGGGCCGCTGAACGCCTCGATCGGCACCGGCAGGCGGAGCCGTTGCCACCCGGCGGTCAGCAGGCGGGTGTTGAGCGGCAACCGTCGCGCCCGGAAGTTCGGCGGGAAGGTTGCGGCACTGTCGAGGCGCGGCAATTCCTTGCCGTCGTCGCCGGTGGCCCTGGCCCAAAGCAGGGTGTAGTCATTCTGCCGGTCGGCCGCGGCGAGGGCGTGGACCAGCGTGCGCGTGTAGCGCCCGACCCCGCTGCCCTGATAGACCCCGACGGTATAATCGATCCCGATCCGCATCATTTCTTCCGGCTGAAGATGTAGAGGATCGCCCCGAAGACGACGATACTCCAGTAGTTGACCACCCGATTCAGCAGGGCGACCGCACCGGCGGCGTTCGGATCGAGGCCGAGTCGCGTGAGGACGAGGACCATCCCCGCCTCGGTGACGCCGAGCCCAGCGGGGGTGAACGGCACCGCCGTCAGCAGCGAGGCGACCAACGCGACGACGATCGCCCCGACGATCGAGAGGTTCGCCCCGAGCGCGGTGGCGGTGAGATACAGCGTGATCCCCTCGATCAGCCACCCGGCGATCGAGAAGCCGGTCAGGAGCGGCAACCGCCGCAGGGAGCCGACCAGGCCACTCTCGACACCATCGTAGTGGCGGAAGAGGCGTTCCGGTAGCACACGCTGGATTAGCGGTCGCAGGCGGCGGAGGGAGGCGAGGCCGAGCAGGCCGACCCCCGCGAGGACCACGCCGCCGATCAGCGCCTGCTCGGCCTCCGGGGGGAGGACGCCACGGAAGGCGGCGAAGGTCGACACCGCCATCAGCCCCGCCAAAACGACGAGATCGATCAGGCGCTCGGCGAAAATTGTCCCCAATGTGACGGTGAAGGAAACCCCGGCGGAGCGTTTCAGCATGTAGCCGCGATAGGCATCGCCCAGGCGCGCGACGGTGACGCAGTTCGCGAACCAGGAGAGATAGAGGATTTCCCCGAGACCCCACGCCGATGGCATCGGGATCCCCTTCTCGCGACTGTAGCCGACGTTCGCCAGCAGCGTTTGCCAGCGCAGGGTGCGGAAGAAGAAGGTGCTGTAATACACGATGAACGTCAGCAGGAGGATCCAGCCATTCGCGCTCCGCATCCGCGCCCAGACCTCTTGGAAGTCGAGGTCGAACCCGCGCTTGTAAAAGAAGTAGAGGGCGATAGCGGCGACGAGGAAGCCGAGCAACGTCCTGGGTTGCAAGATCCGTCGCCCGATCTCCGGCGGTGCCGTCACCGCTGGTTCCTCGCCAACGGGTATGTCCGTGATGTCGGGAACTATTTGCTGTTGTTCGTCGGTCGGTCGATCAGTCGCTTGTTTCATCGCGCCTCATTGTTGCCAACAGTCGTGGTTGTGGTCCAGGTAGTCTGGGTGACGATCGTCAGGAGCGCCCAGGCGGTGCTCAATTGGATACCCATACTAAGAACGTGTAAGTTCTCGAAAACGTTGTGAATCGCCACGGCGATGATCGTCCCGAAACAGGCGATCACCAGCGCCCGCCCCAGCGGATCGCCGTCGCCCCGGCTCGTGCGCCGCAACGCGTGGAACGCGGTGAAGATGATCGTCGCCAGGAGGAGTAGATAGCCGATGAGCCCCACCAGTCCTGCTTCTGCGGCGACGTGGATATAGTAGTTGTGCGCGTGGCCCTGCGAGATGAGGAAGGTCGGGCTGACATTAAACTCGCTGTAGCGCACATTAAAATTGCCGAGGCCGACCCCTAGGAGACGGTCGGAGCGGAACATGTTCAACCCGGCCTCCCAGTGGGCCAGGCGCTCGACGATGGCGAAGTTCTCGGCGGTGATATAGGCTGTGCGTACATCGGGCGCATCGGCGTTCCCGAGGATACTGCCGACGCGATCTTGCACGCTGCTGGGCAGGAGCGACGCCCCGCCGAGCAATAAGAACGCCCCACCGGCCCCCCCGAGCGTCGCGGCAATGGCGCGCACGCGCTTGCTGGTGAGGAGGATCATCACCCCCAACCCGCCCGCCGTCCCCAGCCACGCCCCGCGCGAAAAGGAGGCCAGCAGCGCCAGGCCGATCAGCCCGACCGCGCCGATCGTGGCGAGGCGCAGCATACACCGTTGCCAGGGCTCGACGGCGGGGCGCTGATGCCAGCGCCACCAGGCGAAAGTCAGGGCGAGGGGGAAGATCATCTCCAGATACCCGGCATAGGAGTTGGGTCGCCCGAACGTGCCGTAGGCGCGCGAGAACTGTTCGCCGATGGCGAAACTCGCGGGGCCGATACCGGTCGTGTATTGGACCAGGCCGATCGCCGCTTCGCCGGCTCCGGCGATCAGCAGCGCGACCAACGCGCCGAAGACCTGGCGGCGGGTGCGTAAGAAGTCGAGCGCCAGGAAATAGACCGTCAGCGCCTTGAGCCATTGGAAGAGCGCCGCGTAGCCCGGTGTCAGCTCCTGCGCCACGGTCAGCGACAGGGTGAGTCCGGCGATGAAGATGAGGAAGAATGGGCCGATGATGGTGCGCGGAAACCGTTGCCCGCCAAATGCCACACGATGGAGCAGCCACGCGAGGACGGTCAGGCCGAACAGCGCGTTCGTGAGGGTCAGTTCGCCGGTCGCGCCGAGATCCTGCACCGGGATCGAGAGGAGGAGGAGATAGAACCCCCAGCGCGGTCGCGCGATGACGATTACACCAACCGTCGCCCCGATGACGATCACCGCGCCGATCAGGGGCGGCAGGGCGATCAGCAAGGCGGCGATGATCAGGACCGCGCCCGCCGTCGCCAGTGCCGGGATACCGATGCGCGGCGTGGGGCGGATGTTAGGAATTTGCATGAGCCGGTCGATCGAGTTCCTGCCGGAAGGCGGCGATCAATCGCCCGAGCCCTTCTTCGAGTGAGACGGTCGGTTGCCAGCCGAGGTACTGACGCGCCTTGCTGATGTCGGGGCAGCGGCGGGTCGGATCATCGGTCGGCATTGGGTAGAAGGTCAGTGGCAGTTCGGTCCCGCAGGCGGCCATCACCGCGTGCGCGAGGTCGAGCATCGTCCGTTCATCGGGATTGCCGAGGTTGAAGACCTGCCCCCCGAAGCCCTCGCCTTCCATCACCGCCATGATCCCTCGGACGAGATCGGAGACATGGCAGAGCGAACGGGTCTGGCTCCCATCGCCGTAGATCGTCAGCGGTTCGCCGCGCAATGCCTGCGCGGCGAAGTTGACGACCGCGCGACCGTCGTCGGGATCCATCCGCTCGCCATAGGTGTTGAAGATGCGGATGAGGCGGGCATCGGTGCCGAATCTGCGCCAGTAGGCGATCATCAGCGTCTCGCCGAAGCGCTTCGCCTCGTCGTAGATCGCGCGCGGCCCGAGCGTGTTGACGTTGCCGCGATACTCTTCGGTCTGCGGATGGACGAGTGGATCGCCGTAGATCTCCGAGGTCGAGGCGAAGAGGATCCGCGCGCCATCCTGGCGTGCCCGTTCGAGTAACTGTTGCGTGCCGACCGTATTAACCGCCGCCGTTTCCAGCGGCAGCTGCATGTAACTGCGCGGGCTGGTCGTGTTCGGTGATGCCGGGCTGGCCAGGTGGTAGATCCGGGCGAATGGCGGCAACATTGGTGGCAACGGATGGGTGACATCGGCTTCGACCAGATGGAATTGCGGGTGGGCGGCCAGGTGCGCGACATTTTCGCGCCGCCCGGTGGCGAAGTTGTCGACGGCCCAGACCTCATGCCCGGCGGCCAGGTTTGCATCACAGAGATGTGAGCCGATGAAACCCGCCCCACCGGCCACCAAGATATTCATGATCAACCCTTCTGCCCTTCCGGGAGGGCCACCGCTGTGCCGCGTTTTGCGTCCCGTGATCGCCGCTGGCGACGCGCACCCCTTGCCGTTTGTGTGTCCGGTTGTGTATCCGGTGTTGGCGTGATTACCACTCCCTCGCTCGCGATCGCCAGCAGCGCGAGGAGGAACCACCAGACGAACGCAAGATCGATCAGGAAGTAGAAATTATCCACCAGGCCGTGAATGAATGCCGCGGTGAAGGCGACCGCCGCCGCGATGATCACCCTTCGCATGTCATCCGCCGATGCCCGCCAGCCTCGGGCGATGGCGAAGGCGAGGCTGGCGAACATCCAGACGATCCAGGCGAGTCCCATTATACCCAGGCGTACCCAGAAGTCGAGGAGAAGGTTGTGTGGGTGGGCGGTGTACCGCTCGCCCCAGGCCGCCGGATTAATGTAGCGCGGGGCGTATTGATAGTAGAACTGGTCGAGTCCGACGCCGAAGGCCGGGTGATCGCGAATCATCGCTAGCGCCGAACGCCAGATCATCTCGCGCAAGCCAAGGCTATCGCCCCCGCGTAGATTTACGGTCCCCGTCAGCGAAAGGATGGTGACGACCAACGCCGCGACCGCATACAAACCGCAGGCGGCGAGCAGGACAACCCGGAGACTCGATGGTGCTTCTGTGGCTTCGCCGCTTGCTGCGGTGGGGCGATAGAGGTAGGCGAAGGCGAGGAGCGCCGCGCCAATGCCGAGCCCGATCAGCGCGCCGCGCGAGAAGGTGAGGACGAGCGCCAGGAGCAAGAAGGGGATCGCGCCGAGCAACCAGCGGGCGCGACGCGGGGTCGGCGCAAGGACCAGGAGGCCGAGGGCGAAGGCGGCGGCGCGTACGAGGTAGAGGGCCAGCGCATTCGGGTGCTGGTAGGTGCCGAGCGCCCGCCGGACCCCGGAGACGGCTACCACGCCTTGCCCGGTCAGCACCTGTCCGATCGCCAGCAGGCTGACGAGCAGCGCCCCGCCGATGAATGCCGCGATCGCCGCCAGGCGTAGCTCGCGATCCCGCAACCAGGCGCGAGCCAGGAAGAAGTACAGCACCGGCTCGATCACGATCGTCCGGTACTCGCGCACGCTCTCGCGCAGATGAAGTGGGTCGGCGATTGTCAGGAGCGAGAAGAGGCCGAGGAGGGCCAGCGCCGTTGCCTGCAACCCGAAGTGCCCGCCAAGCAACCTCTTGGCCTCGTCCCAGAGATCGAGCAGCGCGGCGGCACCGGCCCCTGCGGTGGCTTCGCGCCGCCAATGTCGGAGGATATGCAACGCGCTCGTCGCCAGGGCGATCAGCAGCAGCAATTCGATGACGGGGAAGAAGATCGAGCTATCGGGCGCGCGCGGGCTGGGGAATGCCTTCGGCACGTAGGCGAACGGCGCTGCCAGCGGGATCAGCGCCGTTGTCCAGCCCGGATCGCTCCAGGTGACCGTGACATAGGCCAGCAGGGCGATAATCGAGAGCGGAGGCCAAGGTGAGGCGATCACGATGAGCAAGAACAGGAGCGCCAGGAGTCGTTGTCTGCCGATTCGCTTTGCCAGCGCCACGGCTGCCGCGCGTAGATCGGCGCTGCCATTGATCACGCCGCGTCGCACGCGCCCTTCAACCGGCAATGCCGGTGTCGTTTGCTCACTCACGAGTATTCCACCATGCCGGGGCGCGGCCCGCCGCGAGGCGCTGATCGCCCCTGGTCAACCAGCCGCCGGCGATCATCGCCGCGCGACCGATCAGGACCAGTCCGGCGAAGAGTCCTGCCAAGCCCGCCGCGAAGAGGAACACCGCTGTCCAATCGAACGGGCGCGTGCGCCCGATCAACACGCCGTTAATCGCCGTCTCACCGAAACCGCCGTAACGCAATTCAAGGGTGTGCTGTCGGTCATCGAGGCCCGAGGCCAGGGTGATCTCGGCATCGTGGGTCTGGGTTATCCCATCACGCAAAAGGACAAAAGTGCCGTCCTTATCCGCCTTCAACCCCTTCACCGGTTGACCATCGATCGTCGCGTAGAGTTGCCCTTCCGTCCCACCGGCTCGCGCTTTCAGCCGCACGTCGGTCCCTTGGAAGATGAGGCGCACCGTCGCATCGGGGGTGGTGGCGACGCGATAATTCTGCCCGCCGAGGGTCTGGTCGCGCCATTGTCCGGCCCACGTCAGGCGACTGTCGCGCACCGGCAGGATGCCGCTCGTGGCGACCCGCTGATTCGCCGCCCAATCGCGGAGGGCGATATAGGCCGGGCGCGGCGTGAAGTCGTAGTCCACGACCTCGAAATGGCGCGAGGGGTCGTCGGGGCGCTCCTGGGGGCGCTCGACCCAGCGGAACCCCCAGATGAAGACATTCGTGACCCATGGCCATTCGCGACGCATCCGGTCCAGTCCCTCGATCGTCCAGCGGGCCTGGGTCTCCTCATCAACCGAGTCACCCCAGGTGCCGGGCGGACCTTTCCAGTCGTCCGGTAAGGAGATCCAGCCATATTCCGAGACCCAGATCGGCTTCTGGCTGTCGTTGTTGCGAACCATCACATCACGGGCCAGGAGGAGGCGCGAGAAGTTGGTCCGCTCCGTGCCGACGCGCCGATCTTCCGGCGAGCGCCCCAATCCGTAATCCATCACCGAGAGGATGTCGAAATAGGGCGCGGCCCCGGCGTCGTAGAGCCCCTGGATGAAGTCGAGCTCGTTCAGATTGTTGGTGGTGACGCCGTTTTCCGTCGTCTGCGCCAGTCCCGCCGTCACGATCAAGGCAGCGGGGTTCGCCGCCTTCACCTTCTCCGAGGTGTACTTGAGGAGCAGCCCATATTGCGCCGGATTGATCGGCTTCCCGCCCCATTCGCCATCGAGATTCGGCTCATTCCAGACCTGGAAGTGGGTGATCTTGCCTTTATAGCGCGCCGCCATCGTGGCGACGAAGCTGGCGTAGTTGTTGAAGTCCTGCGGCGGGCCTTTGTCGTAATCCTTGAAGTTATCGGTCTGCGGTCGCGCCCACTTGGGGATCGTATCGACGCGTGCCAGGATGCCGATCCCGGCGCCGGTCAGTTGCTCGACGATGTAGTCATACTTCGCCCAGGCATCCTGACCATCCTGATCGCGGTAATAGCCAGGAGCGCGCTCGATGTCCTGCCAGGGGAAGCTCTGGCGCACGAAGGTGACGCCTCCGGCCTTGAGCATCTGCACCGAGCGCACGATATTCTGACGCTCGGCCTCCTTTTCGAGGAAGACGTTCATCCCCACCGACAGACCGCCGCCGTTCACCGTCGGCGTGCCGTAGACGATGCCGCGATTGAGGAAGCCGTCCAGACCGACGCTGGAAACGATCAGGCTTATGGAGAGGATGATCAGCACCAGCGCGCCACCGAAACGCCCGCCGAAATTCATCCCGCGCGGGAGCCGCGCAGGATTGCGCGTGGTCAATACGGGCTGCTCCGTCGGCTCTTGCTGTCCGCGACGTGGAAGCTGCATCCGCGAACGGAACCACCCGGCGCGTTCGCGTATCCGCTGGGTCATGCGACCCTGCGGAGATAACGCAAACGGAACAGCGACCGGACGATCGGGATGAGGATGGCCAGGGCGGCGAGGGCGGCGAAGGCCGAGACGATCAGGAAGATCGCCGATGAGCGGGCGTAGGCTACCTCGACGGAGCGGATCGTCACCGTGCCGGCGTTGCCATCGGCGCTCGGCAGCGTGCGGAGGAGAACGCGGTGCTCGCGGACCGCCCCGAGGGGGTCGAGGCCGGCGACCACGGTCATCGTTGCGGTGTCGGTTGTACTGGAACGGAAGTCGAGATAGCGCCAGCCTTTGTCATCTTGTGGCAGTGCATGAACCGCGTCGCCGGTCCCGTCGACCAGGACGCCGAGTCGCCCGCCTTGCGGCCCGCGGTCACCCTCGATGATCAGTTGATTCCCCTGGAAGCGCAGTTCCACGGTGTCACCGATCCGGTTGCTGCTGATCGCGGTCGGTGCCGCAGGCCGCGGAGCGGTTGTCGTCCAGCGACCCTTGGTCGTCAGCGCCGGGGAGAGCGAGGTGTACTGCCCCGGTAGTGCCAGGCGTTGGGCTTCGGTGGCGCGTACCACCTCGGTGTAGAGACGACGCACGGTAAACTCCGGATCGACCATGCGGAAGTAGAATTCGCCCTTCGACTGTGGGATATCACCGACCTGGCGAAAATACCAGATATTGACCACACCAAGCCAGGGCCAGTGCTGCCGCATGTAGCGGATCCCCTCGATCGTGTACGCCGCCTGCTGCTCCTCGGTGACCCGTTGCCAGGGGACTTCGTCGGGAGGGAGATCGGTTGGCGCGGCATTCCAGGCATACTCGTTGAGCCAGACCGGCTTCGCGCTGTCGCCGTTACGCTCCATGACCGCGCGGAGGAGTTCGACCCGCCGCAGA
>DATCMP010000719.1:0-5957 GCA_036563365.1 Thermomicrobiales bacterium | reverse complement strand
CCCGGAAGACAACTTCGCGATCACCGAGGAGCGCCTGCGCCCGTACATCACGCCGCGCACCCGCGCACTCATCCTCTGCACCCCGAATAACCCGACCGGGCGCGTCGCCACCGAGGAGGAGTTGGCAACCGTTGCGCGCCTGGCGCAGGAGCACGACTTCTACGTCCTCAGCGACGAGATCTACGAGAAGCTGATCTATGACGGCGCGGTCCACCGCAGCATCGCCGCGTTGCCGGGGATGTGGGAACGGACGTTGACCCTCAACGGCTTCTCGAAAGCCTATGCGATGACCGGTTGGCGTCTCGGCTTCCTCGCCGCGCCGCAACCGATCGTCAAGCAGATCCTCAAAGTCCACAGTCACTCGGTGACCTGCGCCGCGTCGTTCAGCCAGCGCGGCGCGATCGTCGCGCTCAACGGCCCACAGGACTTCATCGCCGAGATGGTCACGGCCTATGATCGTCGCCGCCACCTCGTCACCGATGGGCTCAACGCGATCCCAGGCGTCCGCTGCAGCTTGCCGGAGGGCGCATTTTACGCGCTCGCCGACATTCGCGGCACCGGCCTCACCTCCGCCGAATGCGCCGAACTGTTGCTCACCGAGGGTGGCGTCGCGGTCACACCCGGCAATGCCTTCGGCGCGGCGGGCGAAGGCTTCATCCGCCTCTCCTACGCCACCTCGGATGAATTGCTGCAGCGGTCGATCGCGCAGATGAGCAAGGTGCTGTCAAATCGCAACGTCCAGGTCGCGGGCTAGGTACATGGCGCAGGTAGAAGCAGGGATTGATACCCCTGCGGCTACCCCCGCACTTGCAAGCAGTACGGCAGATAGGGGCAGCGAGTGATATCTGCCCGACTATCCTTTTGGATGGTGCGGCGGATCGCGATCCGCTCGCGCAAACGCTATTTGAGGTCGCCGCGACGTTGCGCCCTCGGGGTCGGCCGCAACCGACCGAGCAGCGTGAGCCCGGCGAACAGCACGCGCTGCACCGCGACCGGCGGGCGGGCCAGCACAAACTCCCGTCGATGCTGCTGCAAGATCGGGGCGAGTTGCAGGATATTGCCGCGCCCGCCTGCCGCCTCCAGTCCATAGATCGCGGCGTGGAATTCCGCCGTCTGCAACGCCGGTCGCGTCTCCCAGAGGAAATTCGCCGCGGTCATCCCCCTATTCGCCATCGTATGCGCCACCCCGCGCGGCACGTCAAAGGAATCGCCGGCATTGTAGGTTCGTTCCACCCCGCCGATGATCGCCGTCAGCGATCCTGAAATAATCGTGAAATGTTCATCTTGTTCGGGATGGACGTGGATCGGTGGGAAGGTGGTTTGAGAAGGATATGTCGCCTCAACCTCCAGCAACTCCCCCGCCGTGTCCGCACCCGTCTGACGAAAGACCAATCGCTCCGCCCCCTCACCTTGCTTCTGCAATACCATCCCAGTCATGATCATTACCGCCCCCATTAGTTCGCCGATAGGCACTACAAAAAACCAGCGAGCAGCCTAATACGCCACACTGCCCACACTGCAGACGACAGATCGCCGCCAAAAATCACGAAACTTGCAGAGTAATCGATCGTTAGCGCGCAATAACAGCGGATCGGGTTCGGACGCACAACAGCGGCCAGTCACGAGATGACTGGCCGCCAGGTGCCGGGCGAGTTCGGGAAACCGTCAGTCACGACCCCATCAGCAGCGTGTCACCATCGCGGCCTGGTTCGTGTGGTATTCGTACTCGCGGCCACCGACCGAGAGGATAACGCGATAACCGGGCGTGATCACTTGCAGATAGGTCCGCCCCGGCTGCGGGCAACCGAGGGACGAGTCGGGCCAGTCGTGCGGCTCGACACGCACCACAGCGACCTGCTCGCGTGGTAGGTTCAATTCGCTCGCCAGGGTCTCGCTCGCGAGCCGGACAACGTCGGGATAAGCCATCGTTGTCCTCGTCGTGATCGCCGCTGATGCAGCGCGTGTCGTCGTTACGGTGGCGATCCGACTCGCCGTTGCGACCGGGGCGCTCGCCCTTGTCGGACTCGACGGGGCGGTTGATATGCTACCGACTGTCGGGACGCTCGTCGGCGTTGCGCCGCCACAGGCGATCAGGAATGTCAAGAATCCGATGGAGACAAGGCTCACCCACCGACCGCGCCGTTGATTCCACAGGCTTTCCCAGAAAATACCTTTCGTTGCCATACCCGTCGCTCGATTCTGGCGCTCGTCCCACTAGCCGATCGATGGAGGATCGCGCTAGTGAGACGGTCGGGGATGCTGATTGGTTCCACCCAGCAGGAGCGACCCGGTGTTCATCGCATACGCTGATCGCGCCGCCACCAGCGTAAACTGAGTACAAAAACGATGCCCGTGCCTACCAGCCATCGGATACCACGGCGCGCGGGATGCGGGGCTTCCGCTCGTTCCAACGCCGCCGCCGCGGCATCCTGACCAGCCGGATCGGTGGACCATACCGGCGCGACAACGAGCCATTGCGCCGCGACCGGCCGGATCGTTTCCTCTAACGCGCCTGCCAGGATCCGCATATTCAGCGCCAGATCTTCGCGCCGCCGCCCGGTATCGACCAACTGTAGCGGCGGTCGGATCGTCGCCCGCAGCCGACCGTCGCCCAGGCGTTCGAGGGAAGCCGGTAAGAGGGCCGCACCGGTGCGCTGCGACAGGACGATCGGGCCATGCGAGAGGTAGGTCGGGCGACCGAAGAAGCGCACCAGCGTGCCATTAACCCCGAGATAGCGGTCGGCCGCGATCATCAGGATACCGTTCCGTTTCAGCAGACGCATCGCACCAACCACCCCTTCGCGGTCGGCGAGAAAGAGTTGCAACCCGGTTTTCGAGCGCAGTTTCGCGACGAAATCGAACAGTTCGGGCGGTTGTACGGGCTCGACGAACGCGCCCGCCGGCGAATGATAGAGCGAGGTGAACGGAGCCAGGATATTGTAGTTGCCGATGTGCGCCCCGAGGAGGATCACGCCTTTGCCGCGCGCCATCGCCTCATGCAGATGATCCTCGCCGTGCAATTCGACCTGTTGCGCAATCTCCTGTTCCGGCATGATCGCGAGGCGCGCGAGCAAGTGGTAACTATGGAAGAGATTGATCATCACCTGCAAGGCGTGCCAATGCAGGCGCACCGGCGACACCGCCCCGAGCACCTGACGCTGATTGGCGATGATCATCCGCCGACGTGCGCCGTAAAAGAGATAAAAGATCAAACCGAAGAGGTTCGGCAAGGGGTGCAAGAGCGGGGCGGGGATCGTCTGGATCAGCCATAGCCCCCATTTAAGCGCGCGCAGCGTCCCCATCAGCTGCCTATCTGGGGAACGGATTGAACGAATTGAAGCCCACAGTTACCGCGTATCAACGGCAGACCGCGGCGAGATTGCCGCCCTGCGCGGCGCTTAACGAACGACCGCACCCCTTGCTCCATCGCTCCCCTCTCGTGCAGCGTCCGTATCGGGCCACATTTGCCGGAACATGTACCATTGATCGGGGTACTGGCGCAAGAGGGTTTCCATCGCCCGCACCACCGCTTGGGTGATTGCTCGAATATCGGCACGCTCGTCACCGGTCAGCGGCGGCAACGGTAACGGCTGGTACGCCCCGAAAAAGGTGCGGTCGCCCGGTCGTCGCCCGACATAGCCGAGCAGGAGCGGTGCGCCGGTACGCAAAGCGAAACGCGCGGTCCCGGTCGGGAACCAGGCCGGTGTACCGAAGAAATCGACTTCGACCCCCCCCTCGCGCTGCGGTCGGTCGGCCAGGATCCCGATAACGACATTGCGGCGCAAGAGTTGGATCGTCCGGCGCAGGCTGCCGCTGTCGAGCGTGACGACGGCCATCCCCATCCGATTGCGGCCGTAACGCACCAGCCGATCGACAAACGGCGAGGGGAACTGATCGACCAGCACGGCCATCGGGTACCCGCGCGCGGCGGTCAGCCCCCCGGCGAGATCCCAGTTGCCGAAGTGCGGCGTCACCAGCAGGACGCCTTTGCCGAGCGTCAGCGCCGCATCGAGGTGCTCGCTGCCTTCGATGAACACGTCAGTCTCGATCAGATCGGGGTCGATCGACAACTGCCGAAAAAAATCGAAGAGCGACTTCACATAGTTGCGGAACGAGCGGCGTGCCGTCAGGCGCACGCGCGGCGATCGGGGATCATCGGCCAGGACCACCGCGAAATTCTTGACAGCTTTATCGCTATGCTTGGGGTTGAGCCAGAAGTACAGTTCTCCCGCGAGCGCACAGAGCGGATAGGCTACGGAACGCGGGATCGACCCTGCTAGCCGGATCGCCACGCGTGAGCCACGCTCTTGCCACGCCACAGTCTACCTCATCAGTTCGAGAAACGAATCGAGAAACGCGGGGAAACGGGCCAGCACGCGACGTTGCGCTGGCCTGGCTCGGGCCGTTGACGTCGGGGTTACCCCGCACGCGCCGAGTGTTGCAGTACGAATGCAAATTGTAGGACGCACCCCTAACCCTGTCAATCGGGCAGTATTGATTTTTGCACGCTCGGCAGCCAATTTGCGTCGCGCGACTTGCCGCCGCGACTGCGGACGGCCCGCACCCCGCCGATCGAGTGCGACCGTCTGCATCGTGGCGAGTTTTGTAACGATTATGCAGATAATGCCCGCTTTGGCGACACCGTCGGTCGGTACACCGGCGGAGCCGTAACCGCGCATCAGCGTGCAGCTCGGTCGCACCTTGACACCTTCCGCTTCGGGCTCCTAAGATTGACTGATAGAAAGGATTGACGTCGATCAGGAGTAGTAGACGTTTTCTGTCCGCGACAGGGAAGAGCGAACGTAGCGCGCTACGTTCCGGGGGCCATCGATTGAAAGCCCCCCGCGCCGGACAGCCGTCGAAGTCACCTGGGAGTCGAGAGACCCAAGCGCCCAAAGCGCCGAAGTCTCCCCGGATGCGCCCGTTACCGCGCAGATGAGGGTTGGCCCGCGCTATTACACGAGCGCGCCAGCCGAATCAGGGTGGTACCACGAGCAGCGCCTCGTCCTTGGAGAAGGATGGGGCGCTGCTCCGTTAATTCGCTCGTTACAGACTCCTTCGCCGACCGCATCGCCAATCGAGGAGGACCGCATGACCGGCACAGCAGGGGAACTGGCAAAGACCTACGATCCGAAACAGGTGGAGAGTGGCTGGTACGAGCGTTGGGACAGCGCGGGCTACTTCGCGCCGCGCGCGGCCACCGGTGCCGAAGACGACCCGTTCGTGATTGTGATGCCGCCACCGAACGTGACCGGCGAGCTGCATATCGGCCACGCCCTCTTCAGCACGGTCGAGGACATCATGATCCGCTGGCAGCGGATGCGCGGTCGCCCCGCCCTCTGGATCCCGGGGGCCGATCACGCCGGAATCGCCGGGCAATGGGTGGTGGAAAAAGAGATCGCCAAGGACGGTCTGACCCGCCACGATCTCGGGCGCGATCGATTTTTGGCGACCGTCTGGGACTGGATGGACAGCTATCGCGGGCGAATCCGCGAGCAGTTGCGGATCCTCGGCGCCTCGACCGACTGGTCGCGCTTCGCCTTCACGATGGATCCCGGCCCGGCCCGCGCCGTCCGCACGGCATTCAAGCGACTCTATGACAAGGGCTTGATCTATCGAGGCGAGCGGATGATCAACTGGTGCCCGCGCTGCCGCACCGCCCTCTCCGATCTCGAAGTGAACTACGAGGACGAGGTATCGAGTATCTGGCAGGTGCGCTACCGGATCGCCGATGAACCCGACCGCTGGATCACCGTGGCGACGACCCGCCCCGAGACGATTCTGGGCGACACCGGGATCGCGGTCCACCCGGACGACGCCCGCTACGCCGATCTCCTCGGCAAGGAGGCGATCGTGCCGGTCCTCGATCGCCGCATCCCGATCGTCGCCGACGACGCGGTCGATCCGGCGTTCGGCACCGGCGCGGTGAAGGTGACCCCGGCGCACGATCCGGTCGA
>DATCMP010000709.1:0-5632 GCA_036563365.1 Thermomicrobiales bacterium | reverse complement strand
TAGAGGATCAGCGCGCCGAGCAGCGAGCCGAGTGTCGCCGCGACGGTGACGCCGACGAAATTCAACTTCCCTTGCCCTACCGAGAAGCCCGCCAGGGGTAATACGACCTCGGAGGGGATGGGCGGGATCAGATTTTCCAGCGCGACCAGGAAGAGGACGCCAGCATAGCCAAGCTTCTCGACGAGCTGTAATGTCCACTCGGTCAGGCTGCCCGTCACCCACTTGCTCCTCTCCCGCCCTCGGTACCATACTGCCCTCGCTGTGGACAGGGAGCTATTTCGCAAGAGCTGCGCCATTCCTGTGTGTATCCCAATGCGCGTTGTGATGCGCGTGCAGCGATGAGGAGAGCATGATGAGGAGAGCGTGTTGAAGCGATTGGTGATCATCGGGGCTGATGCGGCGGGGATGAGCGCCGCGTCCGAGGCGCGGCGCGCGGATCCTTCGCTGGAAATCGTCGCTTACGATCGCGGCGGTTTCGCCTCGTATAGCCAATGCGGCCTGCCGTATTGGATCGGCGATGTTGTGGAAGGCCGCGACAAATTGATCGCGCGCACTGCGGCGGAATTCGCGAAGCAAAAGATCACCGTCGAACTGCATCACGAGGTTACCGCGATCGATCCGGCGCGTGGCGAGATCCATGTCCGTGATCGAGCGGACGATCGCGAGTTTATCTGTCCCTACGACTCACTGCTGATCGCCACCGGGGCGACGCCGATCCGGCCACGGGTGCCGGGGATGGACCTGGACGGCGTATTCGTGCTCGACGTGATGGAGGATGCGATCGCGATCCGGGAGTATATTTCCCGCCATACCCCGCGCCATGCGGTGATCGTCGGCGGCGGCTACATCGGACTGGAGATGGCCGAAAACCTCGTCAAGCGCGGGATCGAGACGCGGATCGTGCAGCGCGGCGACCAACTCTTCGGCATCATCGACCGCGAGTTGGCCGAGCGGATCAACGCGACCCTGGCCCGTCATGGGGTAGCTCTCGATCTCTGCGACACCGTCATGGAAGGTTGCATCGGGTCAACCGGGCGTGTGGATCATGTCCACACCTCCGCCGGGGAGTTGCCGGCGGATCTCGTGATCCTCGCCATCGGGATCGCACCGGCCGTGGCGCTTGCCTTGCCTGCGGGGATCGCACTGGGTACGACTGGCGCGATCGCCGTCGATCGGCAGCAGCGCACGAATCTGCCCGACCATTACGCGGCGGGCGATTGCGCGGAGGTCTGGCACCGCTTGCTGCGGCGGCCGGTCTGGGCCGCGCTCGGGACGATCGCGAACAAGCAAGGCCGGGTCGCTGGCCGCGTGATCGCCGGTGGAGACGCCACGTACGGCGGCGTTGTCGGGACGGCGATCACCAGGGTTTTTGATCTGGAGATTGGGCGGGTCGGTCTCACCGAGGGCGAGGCAGAGGCAGAAGGTTTTAACATCGTCGCCACCACGCTCGATTCGACCGATCACGCGGGCTATATGCCCGATGCGCGCGAGTTGACCGTGAAGTTGGTCGCCGAGCGCGGTTCGAGTCGTCTCCTCGGTGGGCAGGTGCTCGGGCAAGCCGGGGTAGCACAGCGCGTCGATGTGCTGGCAACAGCGCTCTACGCCGAGATGACGCTCGAAGGGCTCACACGCCTCGATCTCGCTTATGCGCCGCCGTTCAACTCGGTCTATGATCCGATCCAGGTCGTCGCCACCAGTCTGCTGCGAAAGGGGCTATGAGTACACCGATGGGTAATGCCGGACCAACCGTCTATCCGGCAGTCAACACCCTGCTCGCTGAGTTGGTCCGAGAGATCCGCGTGATTCTCGGCCCTAAGCTTGTGGGTGTCTATCTCTATGGGTCGCTCTCGCTCGGCGATTTCGATCCGGCGAGCAGCGATGTCGATTTTCTCGCCGTCACGCGCGACACGTTGACGAGCGGGGTGTTCACGGCGCTGAGTGCCATGCACACGCGCCTGGGGACAAGCACAGTGCCGTATGCCGATAAACTCGAAGGCTGGTATTTCACGCGCGCCGCCCTCCGTCACCCCGCGCTCGATGAACCGCAGCAGGCGACGATCGGTGCCGATTGGCCGTTCGAGTGGCAAATTCCCGGTCCTGTATGGGTCATCGAGCGGCACATCGTCCGCGAACATGGTTTAACGGTTTTTGGTCCACCCCCGCGCGAACTGATCGATCCGGTTGCGCCGGAGGCGTTGCGCGCGGCCACACGCACCCTCCTGCGCGACTTCTGGGCGCTGCAACTGGATGGCCCCGACTGGCTCCGCACGCGCGATTACCAGGCGTTCGCCATCTTGACGATGTGTCGCGCGCTCCACACTCTCCACACTGGTCAGGTCGTTTCTAAGCCCGTTGCCGCCGCCTGGGCGCAACAATACCTTCCGCCGCCCTGGCCCGCGCTGATCACCCAGGCACTCGGTTGGCGTCATGATCACCGCGAGGCTGATATGACCGCGATGCTTGCGTTCATACGCTGGACGGTAGCACAAGCACAATAGCCATTATTCGCTCCGTAAGCGCCCGCTCATTCGTTCCGCCAACCAGCGCCGTGCGATGGCCCCCTGGGCCTCCTGGAATGCGCGCAGCGTTGGGAGCCCCGGTGGCGGCGGTTGCAACGCCGACCAGGTGAAGAATCCGGCCATCAGCGCGATGACGGCGGTGACCGCCTCGGGCGGGGCGGTGTGGCTCGATGGATGGCGGGCGAAGAGGGTGGCCGGATCGGGGCCGCCTTGCATCGCGACGCTGGGAGCCAGGAATACGACGTCAACCCAGGCGGCGCCGATGCGCGCGTGCGGCCAATCGACGACCACGACGCGCTCGGGCGTCAAAAGCAGGTTGTCCGCGCGCAGATCGAGGTGCAGCAGCGTGTCTCCGACTGCCGCCGCGCCCGCTTGCGTTTCGAGTTCTGCTAGCGTATCGAGATGTTGTGCCGTCCAGGGATCGAGCGTGGGTGGCGGTGTATCGTGCATACGGCCCCACCAGCGAGCGCGAAAGATCCCCTCGTCAGCTATCAGCCCCGCGATCGTCGCTGGCACCGGCGATGGTGTCAGCGCGGCGCTGAGATCGCCCAGCGCCGCCAGCACCCGATCAAGTTCCTCTTCGCGCCACGGCAGTTGCGGCTGCCATCCGGCGACATCCTCGTAGAGGAGCGCCACCCAGTCGCCCTCGCCACCATCGAACGACCAGAGTAAGCGCGGTGCCGGGGCCTCGGGGGGTAGCGCCGCCGCGATCATCCGTTCGCGCCGATGGAAGCGCACCGAGTCCGGATTCGGCTCCGGTCCCACCGCCTTCAGGAAAGCCCGCCGTCCGCTGACCGTGCCTAACCGCGCGGCAACACCGGGCGAGAAGCCGCCTGGCTGTGTCGTCGCCTCCGCAATCGGCTCGCCGAACCACTCCTCGACCGCCGCCCGCAGATGGATTGGCAAGTCAGACCACGCAAGGCGAATACCGCTTGCCGGGGGCGGTGTGGGCATCTATAGGCTCCTTATCCTTTCTAGCCCCCTGCGCTAAGGCTAGCGGTGATGCCGACGAGAAGATGTAGCGACAGTGGCACAATTGACTATTTCCTACGAGATGGGGCGTAGGCTTATTGTTCAACTTTCTCTTGATCGCGATAAAATAGTACAATATATTATGGATGAATGAACCTGATGACGCGTTCGAGGAGCGCGGGAAACGCTTGTGAGGTCTCGCTGTGGCCGCGACATTGACAACCTTTGCCCTTCCCCTGCGACTTGATGAGCAGGGAACGATTCGCGTTGGGCGGTCACGAGTCACGCTCGATCTCGTTATTGATGCCTACCATCGCGGGGTAAGCCCTGAAACGATTGCTCAACAGTTTCCAGTGATGTCGTTGGCAGAGATTTACGGTGCGATCACCTACTATCTGCAACATCAATCGGAAATGAATGAGTATTTGAACGAGCGTGCCGAGGCTGCGGCACCACTCCTTCATCGTCTCGAAGCAGGAGCCAATCCTGTAGGTTTACGCGCGGAGTTGCAAGGTCGCCGCGCGGAGCGGCAGCCCGGCAATGGCAAATAGTCCACGCTTTCTCGCCGATGAAAACTTCAACAACTGCCGACACTCGATATTGTCCGTGTGCAAGATACAAGCGTTGCTGGCGTAGATGATCCAACCTTGCTTGCCTGGGCCACTCAGGAGGAGCGGATTCTGCTTACCCATGACGTGCAAACTATCCCGCGATTCGCCTACGATCGTGTGCGGGCTGGTTTGCGAATGCCTGGCATTATCGAGGTTGCCAGCGGTCTTTCACTTGGTCTAGCCCTTGATGACCTCCTCCTCTTGGTGAGTGCAACTCGCGACGATGAATGGGTGAATCAAGTCAAGTTTATTCCGCTGCGCCGACTATTTGCCGCAGAGGTTTGTAATTTTCCTGTTACGGCAACTACTCGCCGCGCTCCACGATCATGGCGATCCCCTGGCCGCCGCCGATGCAGAGCGAGGCGAGGCCGCGCCGCGCGCCACGCTCGGCCATCGTGTAGAGCAGGGTCGTTAACACCCGCGCGCCGCTGGCACCGATTGGGTGGCCGAGGGCGATCGCGCCGCCGTGGACGTTGGTTTTATCCGGCGTTGCCCCTAACTCGCCGCAGACGGCCAGCGACTGCGCGGCGAACGCCTCGTTCAACTCAATCAAGTTGATGTCGTCTAGTGTCAGCCTGGCGCGCGACAGGGCGCGGCGGCTGGCCGGGACCGGTCCCATCCCCATGATTCGCGGATCAACCCCCGCCGAGGCGTAGGAGACGATCTTCGCCAGCGGCTTCAGGCCCAATTCGCGCGCTTTCGCCGCGCTCATTACCACCGTCGCCGCCGCCCCGTCGTTGATCCCCGAGGCGTTGCCCGCGGTGACCGTGCCGCCGTCTTTCTTGAACGCCGGTCGTAACCCCGCCAGTGTTTCGGCGGTCGTGCCCGGTCGCGGGTGCTCATCGCGCGCGAACGTCTTGGTCTTGCCACGCCCCGCCGGAACCTCGACCGGGATGATCTCCTTGTCGAACGTGCCGGACTCGATCGCTTCGGTGGCGCGTTGCTGACTGCGGGCGGCGAATTCATCCTGCGCCGCGCGGGTGATGCCGAACTGCTCCGCGACATTCTCGGCGGTGATCCCCATCGGGTAGCCGTGGAAGGCGTCGACCAGCCCATCGCGCATCATCGTGTCGATCAGCGCGCCATCGCCGAGGCGGTAGCCATAGCGGGCCTTTTCCAAGACGTAGGGTGCGCGGCTCATATTCTCCATGCCGCCCGCCACGACAATCTCAGCATCGCCGAGCAGGACCGCGCCCGCCGCCAGAGCGATCGCTTTCAAACCCGAGCCGCAGAGCTTGTTGATCGTCGTCGCCGGCACCTCGACCGGCAGCCCGGCCCCGATCGCCGCCTGCCGCGCCGGTCCCTGCCCCACACCCGCCGATAAGATCATCCCCATGATGACCTCATCGACTTGCTCCGGGGCGACGCCCGCCCGCCGTAGCGCCTCCCGGATCACCAGACTCCCCAACTCCGTCGCCGGCACTTCCGCCAACGACCCGCCGAACGTCCCGATCGGCGTTCGCACCGCGCTGACGATCACCGCCTCGCGGGATTGCTCCGTGCTCATGTCACCCTCCGGGGAGAGTCGGG
>DATCMP010000704.1:0-7983 GCA_036563365.1 Thermomicrobiales bacterium | reverse complement strand
TCACCCTCGGCCTCGGCCTGGATCGGCAACGCGGATGTCACCGCTGGTTGCCGTGACCTTGCAACGGGCCGCGGTCAACTGTGCGACCGACTCGGGATGCGCCGAGTTCGGGAATGCTGTCGCATCCCCTCTCACCATGCCCGCTGGCGAAGTGGTGCCATCCTACGTGGCGACACCGCGCAACGGTCGCGGCCGGTATCTGCTGACGCTGACATTTGGGGTGCGGGTGCCGGGCAACGCGTATGCCGGGAATTACTCCACGAATATCGCCGTCGATGTCATACGTTAGTGGCTGCCCCACGCGCGGTGATCAGCAACGCCGAAGCGGGGTGGTCAGGAGGAGTGAAATTATGGGCATGTCACACGACCACGATTCGCGCGGGCAGGTCGCGGCAACCGCAGCGCCTACGGGGAGTGACCGGATGAGCAGGGAGCAATTGTCCACCGGCGCACTGCTGACGAAGTTGGGCAACCGTGTCGGTCAGCCCGTGCGCCCCGTCGCTCAGAGTAGGCGGCGTCCACTCCTCCCGGTGCAAGCCGCCTCACCCGTGCCGACGGCGGGTGCGTCCGACCAGGATGCGCGCGTTTCTGCCGTGGTGACGCTGCTGAAGCAGATCGCGGCCTGGGATGCAGACGCCGTCGAGCGTGCGCGGGCCGTGGCGCGTTATGCCGTGGCGATCGCCGGCGCACTCGCCCCCCCGGCCGAGGTGCCGCGCATCCGCAATGCGGCGCTCCTGTGCAACATCGGGCTCACGGCGGTACCGCGGGAGTTGCTGGCGAAAGTCGATGCGCTGACCCCCGCCGAGCAACAACTCATCCGTCGTCATGCGATCCATGGTGCTGAGATACTGCAAGAAGTCGTGGCCTTGCGCGATGAGGTGGTGCTGGTCCTCCACCATCACGAAGACTACGATGGGGGCGGCTACCCGTATGGGGTGAGCGGGGATTGGATTCCCCTCGGTGCGCGGATTATCCGCGTGGCGGAAACATACGACGCGCTATTGCAGACTCGCCCATTTCGACCGGCGCTGACGCCCGGCGAGGCTCTGGCCGAGCTCCATGCCGGGAGTGGCCGCACCTTCGATCCCCGCTGTGTGGCCGCCCTCGCGACATATCTCTCACACGAACGGCCCCGATAGCCCCGTCGGGAGAGGCGAAACGGCCCGGCACTTATGCCGGGCCGCTCTTCATACTTTCGCAGGAAAGGCGCTTACCACTGGCCCCCGGCGGTGAAGCCGCCATCGACGTAGAAGGTCTGCCCGGTGGTGAAGTCCGAGGCGCGCGAGGCGAGATAGACGGCCATCCCGACCAGATCGCCCGGCTTGCCCGGTCGCCCCGCCGGGACGCGGTCGAGGATCCAGGTGCGACGCTGCGGATCGGCCCAGAGTGGTTTGGTGAGCGGGGTCTCGATCCAGCCGGGACAGATGGCGTTGACCTGGATATTGTGCGCGGCCCACTCCACCGCCGAGGCGCGCGTCAGTTGCCCGATCGCGCTCTTCGTCATCCCGTAGACCGAGAGGTTGCCGATTCCCCAACTGGTCGTCAGCGAGCCGATATGGATCACCTTCCCGCCACCCGCCGCGATCAGGTGCGGCAGAGCCGCCTGGGCGAGGAAATAGGGCGCGCGGAGATTGACCTCCATCAATCGGTCGTAGGTCGCACGCTCGACCTCCCGGACCGGCTGGCGCTGATTCATCCCGGCGGCGGGGAGGACGATATCGAGCCGCCCGAATCGGGCCACGACGGCATCGATCAGCGGTTTGATCGCGTCGAAGTCGCCCGCCTCGGCGGGAAAGGCTTCGGCCTTACCGCCCGCCGCGACGATCTGGTGCTTCGTTTCTTCGAGCCGTTCGACCGAACGGCCTGAGATGGCGACCGTGGCACCGGCGAGGGCCAAGCCGGTGGCGAGTTCGCGCCCGATCCCGCTGCTCGCCCCGGTCACCAGCGCGACTCGACCATCGAGCGAAAAAAGGTCGTCTAGATAGGCGTTGGGCATCCCATTCCCTCCCCTGCGCCACGCGCGCTATAGCAGGTCGGACAGCACCCCCACGAGCTTGTCCACATCCTCGCGACGATTGTACGCCTGGATGGAGATGCGCGCATAGATCTGCCCGTCGCGCTGCATGACCGGGATTTCGATCTTGTGGTCATCCCAGAGGGTTTCCTTGATCCGCTGCACGTCGTCGCCGGGCAGCGGGATCGAGGCCATCTGGCCCCACCACTCGGCGGAGTCGGGGGCGAGCTGCGGCAGGCCGGTGAGCGCGCCGAGCCGATCGCGCGCCTCGCCGACCAGGATATGACAGGCGGCGCGGACACGCGACCAATCGTGGTCGCGCTGGAAGGCGATCGCCGCGGGGACGCTCAGATAGGCCGCGGGGTCGTCGGTCCCGGCCCACTCATAATGGTCGAGGAAGCGCGAGGCCCCCGGCCGCTCCGCCTCCCAGCCCCAGCTGATGATCAGCGGGTCGAGCAGCGATTGGCGATCCGGGCGGGCGTAGAGGAAGCCCGCGCCCTTCGGCGCGCAGAGCCACTTGTGGCAGTTGCCGAGGTAGAAATCGGCCCCGATCTCGTCGAGCGCGAGGTCGATCTGGCCGGGGGCGTGCGCCCCATCGATGACCGTCAGGATTCCAGCCTCGCGCGCCCGGCGGCAGACTTCGGCGATCGGGAAGATCAGCGCGGTCGATGAGGTGATGTGGCTGATCGCGATGATCCGCGTGCGCGGCG
This sequence comes from Thermomicrobiales bacterium, assembly GCA_036563365.1. Lineage (GTDB taxonomy): Bacteria > Chloroflexota > Chloroflexia > Thermomicrobiales > CADCWN01 > CADCWN01. The sequence continues at coordinate 5,259 of DATCMP010000704.1, read as the reverse complement.
TGACGCCCGCCCAGAGTTGCTCGACGAACGTTGCGGCTTCGACCATCGGGATGGCGATCGGCTGGTTGATGTAACGGGCGCCGTTGCGGGCGCAGTAGTACCGCCAGGTGCGGTCCACCGCGCCATACTCGTGGTCGGTCGCCAGGATCTCGTCGCCTGCGTCGAGGTGCAGCGACCGGGCGATGGCGTTCATCCCAGCGGTGACATTCGGTACGAAGACCACATTGGCGGCATCGGTGCCGACGAACTCGCCGAGCGCGCCCCGCGCATCGGCCAGCAGGCCCTTGACGCGCCGCCCGAGGAATTCGACCGGTTGGCGCTCGAGTTCGCGCTGCCATTCCTGGAAGGTGTCGAAGACCGGCAGCGGGCACGCCCCGAAGCTGCCGTGATTCAGGAAGGTGATGTCGTCGCGAACCTGGAAGAGTTTGGCGAGGTCCGCGAGTTCAGCCGCCGAAGCGACCGCGGTTGTCGAGGTCATCATGCTCTCCATGCGAGTCGTGCGTCGTGCGTGGCGCGTCGTGGGAGGGGGTGGACCTCGCCCCGCCGCCGCGGCGAAGGATCCGACGCGAGGAGGGTAAGGTTCGTTGCGAGCGTGGGAAGGACCGCCCCGCCGCCACCTCAGGGGCGGCGGGGCGGGTCGTCCGTCCCCCTCACGAACTGGAACTCACGACTCAACCCTTGCGCTTGACATCCTTGGTGATGTAGAGCTGCGAGTAGACCGGGCTACCGAAGTGGAGACTGCTGTTGCCGAGCTTGTCCGGCTCCAGCGCCTCGCCCTTGATCCACGGCTTGTGCATCTCGATCGCCTTGCCGTGGTAGACGAAAACGGCGGCGCAGTCGGTGACGAGGATCTTCTCCGCATCCTGGAACATCTTGATCCGCTGATCCGACGAGCCGAGGAACGACGCCGCCTCCTTCACCTTCGCGTCGAACTCCGCGTTCGACCACGAGTGCCGCCCGCCCGAGAGCCAGACGCTGAGCATATTGAATGGATCGAGGAAGTCCATCCCGTAGGAGATGAAGCCGAACGGGAGCTTGGTCGGCTTGGCGGTCAGGGTATCCATGTAGAGCTTGCGGTCTTTGTTCGAGACCTCGACCTCGATCCCGAGGTTCTGGCGCAGCATATTGCCGATACTCTGCCCGACCGACTGGTTGAGCGGCGTCTCGTTGCGGAGCCAGAGCTCCTGCTTCGGGAAGCCCTGCCCGTTCGGGAAGCCCGCCTCCGCGAGGAGTTGCTTGGCGAGGGCGACATCGAACTTCTGGATGTCTTTCAACGCCTCTCCGTTCGCGCCGGGGAAGCCCGCCGCGAGGTAGGAGTAGGCCGGGACGCCGCTCGGCCCGAGGATCGCCTTCTGGATCGACTCGCGGTCGATCGCGTGGCTGAACGCCTGGCGAACCTTGAGGTTGTTGAACGGCGCCGTGGTCACGTCGAAGAAGAGATAGAACGACGGGAAGTCGGCATTCCCCTGGTGGAGCTGCTTCGTCAGGTTGGCGTCGGCCTGGATGATCTTGAGGTCGGCGGGGGCCGGGCCGACCATCTGGTCGATCTCGTCATTCTGGTAGCTGGTGAAGTTCGTGCTCGGCGCCGCGACCTTCTGGATAATCTTGCCGAAGGCGGGCTTCAGCTTGCCGGTGTACTTGGTGTTGCGGCTGTAGACGATCTGCTTGTCGCGCGTCCACTCGGTCAGGATGTACGGGCCGGAAGAGACCGCGGTGGCCGGGTTGGTGTTATAGAGCGGGCCGCTCTTCTCGAGCGCCGCCTTGGACAGCGTCTGCGAGTAGAGGAGCATCGCCGGGAGGTACGGGGCGGCGACCTGCGTCTCGAAGATCAGCGTCTGCGGGGTGTCGCCTCGCCTCACGCCGATCTGTTCCAAGGGGATCTTCCCGGCGATCGCGTCGTCCCAGCCCTTGATGATCCCCTGGAAATACCAGGTGAAATCCCAGGCGTGTTTCGGGTCGGCACCGTAGCGCAGGGTGGCGACATAGTCGTCGGCGGTGACCGGGTTGCCGTCGCTCCACATCAGGTTCTTGTCGAGGATAAAGGTCCAGGTCTTGCCGTCCTCGGTCGATTTCCACGACTCCGCCGCGCCGGGGACGAGCTGGTATTCCTTGTTCAGGCGCACGAGCGTTTCGCTGAACTGATCGGAGATCGTCGGGCGCGAGTAGACCGACTCGTAGAAGTCGAGGACCTTCACGTCGGCGATCGTGTTGACGACGTAGACCTGCTGATCGGCGGCGGCGGCATCGGCGGGGAGCGCCACACCCGCCGGGGCGCTGCTCGCGGCGGGTGTCACGGCCCCGGCGGTCGCGGCGGCACGGCTGGCCGTGGCGGGCGCGGCGCTGGCGGGTGCCGCCGAGGCGTTGGTCCCGGTCGTCGGCGCGATGACCGAGGCGCGCGTCGGCTCGGCGGTGGGGGCGGTCGATGGGCTGGTCGAGGCGGGCGTTGGCGTGGAGGTTGCGCCCCCACAGGCCGCCAGGAGTGCCGCCGCCGCGAGCCCGGCACCGCCGCCGAGGAGCGCGCGTCGCCCCAGGCGTTGTTCGAGGCGGGTGATCCGCTCGAATCCGAGATTGGTCGATCCGCCGGACTGTGATTCGTGGTCGCTCATCGGTTTCCCCCTCGTACTACCATCCACATCAACGACCCGGCGCGGGCCGCCGATCCCTACCCAATTTCGCCTAGCGCGAGCGCGTATCGAGCGCATCGCGCAGGCCATCGCCAACAAATGTGAAGCCGAGCATCGCCAGGGCGATCGCTATCGTCGGGAACAACCCGAGATGCCAGTAGACGCGAATATAGTCGGCGCTCGCCGCGACCATCTTGCCGAGGCTCGGTGTCGGCTCGTTGATCCCGATCCCCAGATAGCTCAGGCCGGCCTCGGTGAAGATGGCGCTGGGGATCGCCAGCGTGATGGTGATGATCAGCGGCGCGAGGGCGTTCGGCAGCAGGTGCCGAAAGGCGATCGCCCCCTCGCTCGCACCGATGCTGCGCGCGGCGGTGACCCATTCCTGCTCGCGCAGGGTCAGGAGTTGGGCGCGCATCAGGCGGCAGATCGTGACCCAGCCGGTGAGCCCGATGACGAAGATGACATTGCTGACGCCGCCGCCGATAACGGTGATCAGAAAGATGGCGAAGAGGATGCCGGGGAAGGCGGTCATCACATCGACGACGCGCATGATGACGAAATCGACCTTGCCGCCGCGCAATCCGGCCAGCAGCCCGAGCGGGATCCCGATGCAGCAGGAGATGGCGACCGACATGAAGCCGACCAGCATCGAGGTGCGGACGCCGTAGATGATCCGGCTGAAATAGTCCTGGCCGACCGCGTCGGTGCCGAACCAGTGGTTCGCGCTCGGGAACTCATTCGCCGCGATCAGATCGCCGAAGTCATACCGGTATGGCGTGATGAAGGGGGCGAAGATGGCGACGAGCAACAGGATCGCGGTGATGGCGAAACCGACCATGCCCAGTTTCTGCCGCACGAAGCGCCGCGCCGCCATTTGCAGATTCGAGCGCGAACGCACCGCCGCGCTCGTCGGCGCGGCCATCGCGACGCTGCTGACCTTGGTACTCATCGTCGTCTCACTCCCGTCTTAGCGCGAGCCGGAAAGGCGGATGCGCGGATCGAGCGTCGCGTAGAGGATGTCGGTGATCAGATACGTGATCCCCCAGAGAAAGGCGATCAGCAGCACCATCGCCAGGATCATCGGATAGTCGCGCGTGAAGGTGCTCGTGACGAAGAATTTGCCGAGGCCGGGGATACGAAACGCCTGCTCGATGAAGATCGAGCCGGTGATGAGGTTCGGGATCTCCGGCAGGATCACCGTTATCAGCGGGATGAGCGCGTTGCGCGCGACGTGCCAGGTGAGGACGCGCCGCTCGCTTAGGCCCTTGGCCCGCGCGGTGCGGACGTAGTCGGCGCGCAACACTTCGAGCAAGCTGACGCGCGTGTAGCGCGCGACGATCGCGATCGGGGCGAGGGAATAGGCGATCACGGGTAAGACATAATGCTGCGGCTCGCCCCAGCCGCCGGTCGGCAACAGTCCCAGGCGGATGGCGACGAAGAGGATCAGCCAGCTGGCGACGACGAAGTTCGGTACGGTGAGGCCGAGGGTGGCGCTGAACGTGACGACGTAATCGATCCAGGAGTTTTGTCGTAGCGCCGCGATCGTGCCGAACAGGAGGCCAAGGCTATACGAGACGACGATCGTGGCGAGGCCGAGCCTGATGGTGATCGGCCAGGTGCGGGCGATCAGGCCGGTAACCGTCTCGGTCGGGCTCTGGAAGGGGACGCCGAAATCGAGATGGACCGCGGCCCACATGTAGCGCAGGTACTGCTCCCAAAGCGGCTTGTCTAAGCCATATTTGGCGAGTTGCGCCTGCCTCGTTGCCTCCGGCAAGCGGCGCTCTTTCTCATCGAACGGCCCGCCGGGGACCGCGTGCATCAGCAAGAACGCGATCAGCGATACGGCGACGAGGACGAAGACGAGACTTCCCAGGCGGGCGATGATATAGCGACCCATCGGCGATCTCCTCCCGCAGCAACGCCTGCACCATGCCAGTGACGGACGCCCGGCTCCCCTCACCATGGACCTGTCGGCGAGCGGGCGCGGCATAGGTAGCGCGTACGCTGCACGCCTCGGCGATAATGCCCTGGCACGATGATGCGTTGTTGGCCGCGTATGCTGGATACTGTATACAGAATACGGCGATACTCCCCGGCTGTCAAATCGTCGCAGTCCTCGGGTTCTTGACGTAGTATTTCATCGTCACGTATGTCGGGTAGATAGTGCGAATGTGCTACAGTGGCTATTCTGCCGCCGACCCCGCTCGTCATACGCCGCGTCGCCGGATAACGCGCCAAAGATGAGCCTTCGTGCCGAGGGGAACCGATGCAGACCGATCCGCTGAGATTGACCCGGGTGGTGGCCGTTGACGAGCGGATCGCCCCGATCGAGCAACACGCGCTCGGGGAGCAGGTCTATCGCGCGATCCGTGAGCAGATCATCAGCGGGCGCTTGCGGCCCGGCGAAAAACTCTCCGATCTGCGGCTGAGCGCCGCCCTGCACGTCAGTCGCACCCCCGTGCGCGAGGCCCTCTACCGATTGGTGCAGGAGGGGGTGGTTCAGGTGTATCGGCGGCGCGGGTTCGCCGTCACCAGCATCACCGCGCAGGATGTCCGCGAATTGTACGAGATCCGGCTCGGCCTGGAATTGATGGCGGTGCGGCTCGGCGGCCCGCAACTCGACGCCGCAGCCCTG
>DATCMP010000698.1:0-13302 GCA_036563365.1 Thermomicrobiales bacterium | reverse complement strand
CGACGTAACTTCATCGCCCAGATCGCCCGTTTCAGTCTCGTTAGCCTCGCCCTGCCAACATCCCTCGCCGCCTGCACCGCACGCTCGACGCAGCCCACCGCGCCGCCCGCCGTCGCACCACCCGCCAGCGCGACCGCCGCGGCACAGACAGCACTCGTAGCGCCTACGCTCCGCGCGACGACGACGCGCGCAGCGCTCGGCGATCGCCCGCCGATCATCTTTGTGCATAGGAATGGCAACGCCTCGTCGCTCTGGCACACGACGATTTGGCGCTTCGAATCGAACGGGTGGCCGCGCGATCGGCTCTTCGCGCTCGACTTTCCGTATCCTACAGCCAGGGACGACGATAGTGTGGCGCAGGCAGGCCGTTCGGGGAGCGACGAGCAGCGAGGGCAACACCTCGCGGTGGTCGATAGCGTCGTCGCGCGTACCGGTGCTGACAAGGTTGTGCTGATCGGCAGTTCGCGCGGCGGCAATGCGATCCGCAACCTGCTGAAGAACGGCGGCGGCGCGCCGCGCGTCAGCCATGCCGTCCTCTGCGGCACGCCGAATCATGGGGCCTATGTCCGCACCGGCGACCGCAACGAATTTAATGGCGCGGGACCATTTCTCCAGGGGCTCAATGCCGGGAGCGAGGTCGTGCCGGACGTCGCTTTCCTGACGATCCGCAGCGACACCAACGACTTCTATGCCCAGCCCGGTGGCGGCGGATACGATGGTCCTGCGCTCAACGGCGCTACGAACATCATCTTGCCCGGCGTCGATCACAATGAAACGGCCACCAGTGCGCGGGCCTTCGTCGAGATCTATCGTTTCCTCACCGGCCAATCACCGACCGCCGACATCGTTCCCGAGGCGACCGTCGAACTCAATGGCCGCGTCACCGGCTTCGACGGCACGACACCGACGAATCTCGCCGTCGGCGGCGTAACGTTCACGATCTACGAGCTCGATCCGCTCACCGGGGCGCGCCGTGGGGCGGCGCAGCACGCGCGGACGACCGACGCCCTCGGCAGTTGGGGACCGTTCGTCACGCGACCGGACACCTATCACGAGTTCGTCGTCGCTGCGCCGGGTCAACCGGTGCGACATTTCTTTCGCTCACCATTCCCGCGTTCCTCCGCCTATGTCAATGTGCGCCTCTGGCTCGATACCGCGCTGCCCGATCAAGGCTTGGTCGTCTTCACCCGCCCGCGCGGTTACCTCGCCGGGGGCCGTGATACCGCACTGCTCGACGGCAAACCGATAGCAGGGCTCAAGGTCGGCCTGCCCACCGAGGGAACGTTCCGGATCCCCTTGGCCGGGCCGGAGCGCGCGGTCACCGCCGCGCTGAATGGCGAGGCGATGACCATCCGCTGTATCCCCAGCGCGATCACCTACGCGGAATTTCACTTCTGAGGATGGGGGTTCGCCTCACTCGGCGGGCAAGGCAGCAACAGCGTTCAGCGCGGATACGCGATCACATCGCCCTGCACCACGACGCGCACATGCTGACCGTGCTGCGGCGGCTCAAAGCCGGGGACACGGGCGGTGATCGTCGCGCCGGAGTGCGGCAATTGCAGACGGACGCTTAAGTCTTTCCCATAATACGTGTGATCGAGCACCCGCGCGGCGACGCCGACCGTCCCACCAAGATCGGTGAGGATGAGCTGCTCCGGACGCAACAGAATCTCAGCCGCGCCATCCGGTGCCGCACCGCGCACGGTCAGGCTCCCCAGGTCGCACTCGGCCCGACCGGCGCGAATCTCAGCGGGCAGAATCACCGCGTCGCCGAGGAACGTCGCGACCCCGAGATCGGCGGGCTGTCGGTAAAGTTGGGCGGGCGTGCCGACCTGGGCCAGGCGACCGTCGCGCATCACCGCTACTTGCGTCGCCAGGGAGAGGGCTTCCGCCTGATCGTGCGTCACGAGGATCGCGGTCGCCCCGGCGGCGGCGAGCGCATGGGCCACGGCGCGGCGCGTCCCTTCGCGTAACCCGGCATCGAGCGCCGAGAACGGCTCATCGAGCAGGACGACGCGCGGCCGTGGGGCCAGCGCACGAGCCAACGCCACGCGCTGTTGCTGGCCGCCCGAAAGCTCGTGCGGATACCGCTGCGCTAACGCGGCGTCGAGCTCGACCAATGCCAGCAGTTCGGCGACGCGATGTTGCGCGCGACGTTCGCGGGACGATAGCCCGAAGGTGATATTCGCGGCGACGTTCAGGTGCGGGAACAATGCCCCTTCCTGCGCGACATAGCCGATCTGGCGGCGCTCGGGTGGCAGGCTCTGACGCGCATCGCAGACCGTCTGCCCGCCGAGCACGATCGTGCCGCAATCGGGGCGCTCGAATCCCGCGATCAACCGCAGCAGGGTCGTTTTGCCGCAGCCGGAGGGGCCGAGGATCACCGTCAGGCTCCCGGCGGGGACGCGCAGATCGATCGCTTCGAGGACGCGCACAGCCCCGAACGATTTCCCGAGGCCGCGAACAACGACCTCGCTCACGCCGCCCAACGTCCGGCGCGAGTCAGCAGATATGTCGTCGGCGCGGAGATGAGGATCATCAGCGCGGCATAAGGCGCGGCGGCACCATACGCGACATCGTTGACATTGCTCCAGAAGCGACTCGCCAGCGTTACCGTACCGGTCGGGGCCAGGAGCAGGGTCGCGGTCAACTCGGTCACGATCGAGAGGAAGACCAGCACGCCCCCGGTCCCGATCCCGCGCGCCAGCAACGGCAACGTCACCCGCCAGAAAACGGTCAGCGGGCGCGCACCCAGCGCCCGCGCCGCCTCATCCAGTGCGTGCGGTGCCTGCATCAGCGCGGCGCGGATACTCACCGTCGCTAGCGGCATGAAGAGGATCGCGTAGGCCAGCAACAGCAGGCCGGTCGTCTGGTAGATCGGGCGGGTGTAGCGGATCGCGACTGTCACCAGCGCCAGCGCGACCACGATCCCCGGCAACGTGTGACCGAGGTAGGTCGTACGCTCGATCACGACCGCCGCCACCCCGCGCCGCCGCACGGCGAGCCAGGCCACCGGCAGCGCGAAAACCGTGGTGAGCGTGGCACCCGCCACGCCGAGCCCGACCGAGCGCACGGTCGTCTCGATCAGCAACCCGAGCGGGAAGGCGGTCGAGGTACTGACGACGAGCCAGCGGCCCAGGCTACCGAGCGGCACACCGAGCGCCAGCGCGAGCAGGAGGGTCAGCCCGCCGAGCGCGAACGGCGTCGCCAGCCGCAGCCGCACCGGCGCGACTCGTCGCGCCGCCCCCGCCCCGATCCGGGCATAGCGCGCCCGCCCGCGCAGCATAAGCTCCAGGAGCAACAGGAGCAGGCAGAAGGTGACCAGCACCCCGGCCAGCATCGTTGCCCCGGCACCATTGAAGGTCGATTGATATTGCTCGTAAATCGCGACGGTGAAGGTGGGGAAGCGGAGCAGTTCGAGGGCACCGAACTCGGCCAGCAGATGCAGCGCCACCAGCAGCAGCCCGCCGAGGAGGGCCGGGCGCAACTGCGGCAAGGTCACGCGCCAGAAGGTCCGGCCCGGCCCATGCCCGAGCGCGCGAGATGTCTCTTCGAGGGCCGGATCGAGACCGCGCAGGGCGGCGGCGACCGGCAGATAGACGAGCGGGAAGTAGGAAAGGGTCACGATCATGATCGCCCCGCCAGCGCCTTCGACCCGCCCACCGAGCCAGGAAACCCAACCGAAGCTGTTCACGAAGGCCGGGACGGCGAGGGGCGCGGCCAGGAGCAGATGCCAGACGCGCCGACCGGGCAGCGTGGTGCGCTCGACCAACCACGCCGCGCCGACGCCGATGAGCGCGCAGAGCGGCACCGCAGCCGCCATCAGCGTCATCGTGTTGACGAGTAATTCCCCCATCCGCGGGCGGAAGAGCAGTCGATACGCGACGGCACCCCCGACTTCCACCGTCGCCGTGATGATGAAATAGAACGGGATGAGCGTCAGCAAGGCGATCAGCAACCCGGCCACCAATGGCAATGAGGGCAGGGCGGGGCGAAATATACGCCCCGCCCGACCCTCAGCTACTGGTGTCACCACGCGGACAGGCAAGGCCCGTGCGCGATGGCCGTAATCACCGACGTTCAGAGCAAGCCTGCCTGTTGCATCAACTCGATCACCTGCGGCCCGTTCAGCTTCGCCGGATCGACCTCCGGCGGATTCAACTCGCTGAACGGCTTCAACTTCGGATTCGTTGGTACTTCGGGATGGAGGGAGTATTCGAGCGCCGTGCTGTTCGCCAGCGCCTGCTGGCCGCCCTTGCCGGTCATGAAGCGGAGGAGCGCCGCCGCCTCGGTCGGGTTCTTGCTCGACTTCAGCACGCCGATCCCCGAGACGCTGAGGAACGCTCCCGGATCGCGGTTCGGGAAGAAGTACAACTCGGTGTTCTTGCTGTTCGCCCCCGACTCGGCGCGATCCTCGAACCAGTAGTAGTGGTAGATGATCCCGGTCGGAATCTCGCCCGCGTTGACGGCGCGCATGATCGCGCCGTTACCGGAGTAGACCTTGGCGTTCGTCTTTAAGCCTTTCAGCCAGGCGCTCGTCGCCTCGGTGCCGGTCAAGGCCAGCACGGCGCTGACGATCGCCTGGAAGTCGGCTCCCGCCGGGGCGATCCCGACCTTCCCCTGCCAGGCGGGGGTCGCCAATTCGGTGATCGACTTCGGCAGCGTTCCGACCTGGATCTGCTGCGGGTTGTAGACGAGGACGGTCGAGCGCGCCGCGACCCCCATCCAGTCGCCGGTCGAGGGCGAGTAACGCGCCGGGATCTGCGCCAGGGTCGCCTTCTCGATCGGGGCGAAAAGGCCCTTGTTGGCGACAACCAGCATCGCCGGGGAGTTCTCGGTGATGAAGAGATCGGCGGGGGAGTTCGCCCCTTCCTGCACGATCTGGTTCGCGAGGTCGAAGTCCCGGCCCTGGCGGATGGCGATCTTGACGCCGGTCTCCTTCGTAAACGCCTCGGTCATCGCCTTGGTCAGAGGCTCATGCTGCGCGTTGTAGAAGGTGAGGGTCACGTTGGTATTCAATCGTGCGGTCGGACTGGCAACCGCGGGGGAGGCCGCCCGTGTCGCTGTCGCCGCCGTCGCCGCGCGCGAAGCGGTGGCGGGCGCGGATGACGCGCCTGCTGCGGTGGCCGCGCGTGTCGCCGCCGTGGTGGGGGCAACCGCCGGTGCCGCCGATGGCGCGACCGATGGTGCGGCAGATGGCGCGGTCGATGGTGCCGTTGTCGCCGCCGCGCCACCGCAGGCGGTGAGCAACGCCTCGACGACCACCAGGCTCGCCGTGGTCAGGAAAACTCGCCGATTGAAACGCATCCAATCCTCTCCGCAACTATCGAACGAATCATCTCTATTAGTGTATACGAATATTTCGTCGCCGATAGGGTACGTCATTAACTTCCACAATGCAAGGATTACTGTTCGCCATACTCAACAATCTTTGTACCGCCCCGGGGCTACCTCGACAACGCGGGGAATGGTTACCGGAAATGCGTCCTTGAATACCGATGCGCCCCGCGCCCCGGCAATATTGCCGGGGCGCGGGACGCATGGGCTTGTTCCCAATTTTGCAAGGGCAAGGCTACTCCATAACGATCACGCCGCGCGCGACCGAACCGCTTTGCAGGAGATCGAAGCCCTCATTAATCTGATCGAGCGTGTAGGTGCGGCTGATCAGCTCATCGAGCTTTAGGCGCTTCTGCTGATAGAGATCGAGCAGGCGCAGCATATCGACCGTCGGCCGGGCGGAGCCGTAAAAGGAGCCTTTCAGCGTCTTCTCCTGCATCGCCAGTGCCCAGGCATCGATTTGCGCCATCTGCCCCTGCGGCGCGATCCCGACCTCGATCGCAGTCCCGCCGATCTTGACCATCTCGAACGCCTGCTGTACCGTCCGGGCGCTGCCGATCGCGTCGAAGGCGTAATCGGCCCCGTGCCCGGTGATCTCCTTGACCCGCGCCACGGCGTCTTCCTCGCGCGCATTGATCGTATGGGTCGCGCCGAAGTCGAGCGCGTAGTCGAGCTTGTTATCGAGGAGATCGACCGCGATGATCTGCGACGCGTTGAGCATCCGCGCCCCTTGGACCACATTCAGGCCCACGCCGCCGCAGCCGATGATGACGACGGAACTCCCCGGCGTGACATTCACCGTATTCATCGCCGCGCCGACACCGGTCATCACCGCGCAACCGACGAGCGCGGCGCGGTCGAGCGGGATCTCCTTCGGGATCGGCAGGAGCTGCTCTTCCGGCAGGACCGCGTGCTCCGCGAAGCAGGCCACGCGCGCCAGGTGGTAGATTGGTTCGCCGTTGCTGCTCAGGCGCGTGGTGCCGTCGTACAACGTCCCGGGCGGGCTGCTACGACCGGTGCAGAGGGCTGGTCGACCGACGGTGCAGTAATAACAGTGCCCACAATTCGGGCGGAAGATCAGCACGCAATGATCGCCCGGTTTGACCCGCGTCACGCCCGGCCCGACGCGCTCGACGATCCCCGCTCCCTCATGGCCCAACACCGCCGGCTTGGGGATCGACCAGTCGCCCTTCATGTAATGCAAATCGGAATGGCAGACCCCGGCGGCGGCGATCCGCACCAGCACCTCACCGGCGCGCGGCTCCTCCAGATCGACCTCTTCGATGACCAGCGGCTGGCCCACCTCGCGCAATAACGCGGCCCGCGTCTTCATCCCCCGCCTCCTCAACCCGTCTATATCCACAGAATCTCACCGCTCGCTCCCGCGATGATAGCCCCGCGCAACGTGCGTGGCAAATAGCCTCCCGAGAATTGCCACCCGACCAAGGCTTGGCCCCCTTAACGAGACATCCCGCCCCGGCGCGCGGGTGCCGAGGGAGGGGCCGCTATCCCCGCTCGCCCACAACGGCCCCACCATACCGCGCCACCAACCGATCGAGATAGTCGCTGTACCGCGCGGTCAGCCCGGGGCTATCGAGGATCAGCAGATTCTCGGCGTTGAGCTGGGCGCTGCGCGAGAAGTTGTACGAGCCGGTGATCACGGTGTCATCGATGATTAACACCTTATTGTGCATGAAATCGTGCGGGGTATCGGGGTGGTAACGATGCGAAGCTTTCCCGGCCAACTTCGCCCGCGCGACGATGTCGCCGACCGCGCCGATCTTCCAGAGATTCGTCGGCACCGTCTCCCACTGCTTCAGGACGTCGGCCATCTGCGTCCGATCGTAGAGGCCGTCAACCGCCACCTGCCCGGCGTCCAACAGCCCCGTCAGCGCGTTCAGCAACGCGCCCGAGTTCAGCAACATGCTGCAAATGCGAACCCGTCGGGTCGCCGCTGCCACGCGCGCCGCCACCGCCGCGTCGATCGCCTCGCCGCGTCCGGGCGAGAAGTAGAGTTGCGCGGTTAGCGGCGCACCGTCATAACGCAACGCGATCGGCGGCACGTCGAACTCGCCGGTATCGTCGTTGTGCCGCTCGCGCCAGAGATCGGCGAAGTCGCGCGCATAGGCGTCGGCGAGTTCCGCCGACCGGAAGACGAGGATATTGTTCTCCTGCAAGGTCCAGGCGTCATCGGTGAAATTCATCGAACCGGTCCAGACACGCGGGTCCGCGCCACCGGCGTCGCGCACGATGAATTTGTGGTGCATCAGCTTCGGCCCGCCGATGCGGCGGAACGGGAGGCCGAGCGCCTGAATGAACGCCCCGGTCCCCGGCGCGGCGGGGTCCATGCCCGCCTGGAGTTGCGGCGGTTCGGGCTTATCGGCGTCATACACGATTCGTATCTGCACCCCGGCCGCCGCCCGCTCGTGTAGCGCCCGAGCTAGCGCCGCCCCGAACTGGGGACTTAACCGGCAGTCATAGAGGGCCAGGTCGAGCGTTTGCCGCGCGCCGCCGATATATTCGGTCAGCAACGCCATGATCTCTGCGCCACGCTGCCCACCCTGCATCAGGAAGCGCACGGCCAAATCGTCTCTACCCGCCTCCAATGGACCCCACCCATCCACACGACACCTCCACGTTATCGTCGCCCAATATGCACGATCCATACCCGTCACCAGACAAAAAGCGGCGGTCGGTGCCAGCCACACCGACCGCCGCGATTAAAGTTGGTGTCAAGCACGCTCGCCACAAGGGCTCGCCACCTTGCTTTCATATACGCCGAAATCGTCGGGAAAGTTTGCGGAGAACGCGCGATCGGTGGGAATAGCCCTGCCCGGTTTGGTCGCGTTGAACTCCTGGCCCGAAGCTGCTTTCGTTCTCGCGCCCCATCATCGAAGCGGCGCGGGTGATTTCTACGCCAGCGTGGGCCACAATACAGCGTTCGGGCGGCTACCGCGCCCGGCACGGGATCATTGCGCGGCCCACAGTTCATCTCAGAGGTTAATGGAGAATGCGCTATGTCGATCGTCACCCGGCTCGCCACGATCGCGGACGCCGAAGCCATCGCCGGACTCCTCGCCGAAATCATGGGCGATCACGACCTCGCCGCGCCGCCGCTCGCCCAACTGGCAGACGCCGCACGCTCCGTCATCGGCGGCACCACGACCGACTTCATCGTCGCCGAGGCGGCGGGGCGGATCGTCGGCTGCCTGCAACTCGTCGAGCGTTTCAGCACCTGGGCCAATGCGCGCTACGGCTATGTCGAAGATTTCGTGACCAGCGCTGCCGCCCGCAACCGGGGGATCGGAGCGTTGCTGATCGAGCATACGCGCCGCCTGGCCGCCGAACGCGGCTGGGACCGCATCGATCTTGATGTCGAGGAGGGGAATCGCGCCATCAGCTTCTACGAGCGCCAGGGCTTTCACCGCACCGGCTACACCATCTATCGGCTCGAAACGCGCGCACAGCCGCGGTGAATCAGCGAAGCCGCCGGGCGGCACTATGCGCGACGCACGGTCGAGGGGACGTGAGAACGGCGGGCGGTGCATAGGCACCGCCCGCCGTTCAACGGCACGCCACACTTGTTCAACGCCGACGACGCAACGCCGACGATCCGTGCCTACCGCTCAGTGCATGAAGGTGTAGATCGCCTGGTTGGTGCTTTCGAAGCCTTGCGCCACCAGATTGACCGCGTTCGCCGGGATCGCCTGGAAATCGGCCGACGCGATCGTCCAATCGAGGCTCCCATCGGCCAGCGCCGTGGTCGTCCCGAAGTTCACCGCCGTGCCATCAGGCAGGTTGTACCAGATGCCGACCTCTTCCCCGGCGATGAAGTTGGCGGGGGCCTTCGCTTCAAAGGTCGCGCTGTCGATCGACAGCGCGACCGGCGCACTCGCGCCACGACTGGTGAAGGTGTAGATCGCCAGGTTGTCGCTCTGCCAACCCTCCGCCACGAGATTGACGGCATCTGCCGGGATGGCCGCATAATCGGCTGCGTCAATCGTCCAATCGAGGGTGCCATCGGGCAACGCGGTCGTCACCTCGAAGTTCGCCGCCGTGCCATCGGGCAGGTTGTACCAGACCCCCACCTGTTCGCCGGGGGTGAAGCCAGCCGGTGCGGTCGCTTCGAGGGTGTGGGGATTTAAGGTCAAGGAATCTGGGGTCTTGGCCGACACAGCCCCCCCGGTCAACACCCCGAAGGTGAGGATGGCGGCGGTGGCACCGACGAATGCGAGGCGAGCTATTTGCGTCTTCATTGTCGCGTACTCCTGGGTGCGGCAAGCCACTGCGCTTGTCGTCAATCTCTCGCGGTGCGGCGCGACGTGATGCGCCGCACGGTCATCGATCTCCGGGATGGGCAAGGGGATCGTACGCCTAATAATCGCTCCAGGGAGCGCCGGTACCGCATCGTGTCATCTATCGCTCCTTTCTGCACGGCGGTATGACCAATACGGTCAACACAGCTACTCTAGCCCGCGACCCTGAGAAGGATGTGAGAATAGGCTGAAATTCTTCTCAGGAACGACGGTAGATCTGCGAAGAGGGTAGAATTGCTCACCGTGAAGGCTATCCACGGATTGAGGATCGGGATTCGCATAGAGGCACGATGGCGGAAGCGGTACCAACGAAGAGCGGTTGGTGGCAGCAGTTAACCACCCGCGTCGGGTCGGCATTGCCGCGCGGGCTCGGGTCGGGGGCCGAGAGGCAAACGGTCGAGACGGCGGCTGGCACGGCCCATTATGTGGCGATCGGCAGCGGGCCTCCGGTCATCTTCCTGCACGGGCTCGACGGCTCGTCGCGCTGGTGGACCCCGACGCTGCGCCTCCTCGCCCCGCACTTCCGCTGCTTCGCGCTCGACTTCATCGACTTCGACCGCTGGCGCGAACGCTCGCGCGTGGCGTTGCCCCGCGCCAGCACCTTCGTCGCCGCCTGGCTGGAGGCGTTGGAACTCGATCACGCTCACGTCATCGCGCACTCGATGGGCGGCTATGCCGCCTGCCAACTCGCGATCGAGCATCCGCAACTGGTCGATCGGCTCGTGCTGGTCGCCCCGGCGATCTATGGTTCCCGCCCGCCGTACATCCGCGAGGCGAGCCGCCTCGGCCCGCTCGCCTGGGCCGTCACGCCCGCGTTCCTGCCGGTCCTCGTCGGCGATTCGCTGCGGACCGGGCCGCTGCGCTGGTTGCGCTCGGCAACGGAACTGCGCCGCGCGACACCGCTGCCGCTGGAAAAGATCGCCGCGCCGACGTTGCTCATCTGGGGGACGCGCGATCCGCTGGTGCCGGTGGTCCAGGGGCCGCTCGTGCAGCGTCGGATCCCCGGCGCACAATTGCTGACCTTACCGGGGGCGCGCCATGTGCCGATGTACGAGCAAGCGGCGGCCTGCAATGAGGCGATCGATCGGTTCCTGCTCGGTGAGCGTATCGAGCGGCGGGCGGGGAACACAGCGTGAGCGATTATCGGCGAGACAAACGCGCGGCCCCCTGGCAACGGCTCAACGGCTACGACGCGCTGGTGCGGATGGCGGAAGTCGCGGTCGATGGGCGTCGCGTCTTCTATCGCTTTGCCGGGGAAGAGCGTGCCGGTGCCCTACCGCTCGTCCTCATTCACGGCCTGGGGGTATCCAGCGCCTATTGGGGGCGTCTGCTCCCGTGGCTCGCCGACCACCGCCCGGTCTACGCGCTCGATCTGCCCGGCTTCGGCCAATCCGACGACCCGGACAACATCCTAAACAGCGTCCAACTCGCGCAAGCGACGCGGCGCTGGATGGAGACGCTGGGGCTCGACTGCGTCCATGTCCTCGCCCACTCGCAGGGCGCGCAGGTGGCGATCGAGTTGGCCGACGATTGTCCCCACCATGTTGCCTCGCTCATCCTCGCCAGCCCGACCCTCGGCGAACGCGACCCGCCGCTGCCGTGGATGGCCCTGCGGCTCTTGCGCGATGCGCCGCGCGAAGACCGTACCATCTTGCCGGTGGTCACGCGCGCCTACTTTCGCTCCGGGCTGGTGCCGATGGTGTGGACCAACCACCTGCTGAGCCACGACGACAGCGTCGAGACGCTTGGGCATCTCCAGTTGCCCATCCTCCTCGTGCGCGGTGAATACGATCCGGTGGTGACCGCCGAGGCGATACGGCTCCTCGCGCACGCCGCACCCCACGCACACCGGGCGGTCATCACCGCCGCGCCACACGGCTTCCATTGGAGCCACGCCTTCCAGCTGGCGCGGTTGGTCAACGATTTCCTCGCCACCCTCGATACACCGCCCGCGCCATAGCTCATGGCGACAGCGGAGCACGCGCTGAAGGTCCCCATGCGTTCGACGCCGCGTGTCACCGGGCACAACCCGCCAATTGTTCTAGCGCCTCCACAACCGCCCCGCGTGCCGCCACGGGGTCGCACCGCACCGCCAAATCGTTGCTGCGTTGCAGGACCGTCGGCGAGTGCAGAAGTCGATCGAGCGCGTCGGCGACTCGCGTGCCGGTGAACTGTGCCGGGGCCACGCTCACCCCGACCCCGAGTTGTCGCAATCGCTCGGCATTGTCCGGTTGATCGTGGCTCATCGGCATGACCAGGTGGGGGATCCCGGCGGCCAAACCCTGCGCCGTCGTCCCGATCCCGCCGTGATGGATCAGCGCCGCCCCCTGCGACAGGAGCGCATCGAGCGGGATATAGTCGCGATGGACGATCCCCGCCGGGAGCGCCGCCGGGAGCTGATCGCGATAGCGCGTCAGCAAGAGTGCCGGTCGCCCGAGCGATTGGCTGGCCTCGATCGCGGCGGCAAAGAATTGGCGGGCGTGGATGTTCGCCGAACCGGGCGTGAAGATCAGCGGACGGGTATCGGTCCCGAAAAGCTCACGCAAGGTCGGTATATTTTCGCCGTCTGTCGGTGGGTCATACAGGGTGAACCCGGTCAGTTGCGTGCCGCGCGGCCAATCCGGTTGCGGCGCGGCGAACCAATCGGGGAATAAGCCAAGCACACCATCCGGCGAGTTCGCCCAGCCGTACAGCAGATCGCGCACCTGGGCGAGGCCGAAGCGCTGGCGAAAAGCATTGATCTGCGGGGCCAGCGCGCGGTCAACAATCCTCACGCCCAACCGATGGAATGCCAGGTGAATCGCTCGCGGCCACCCGGCGGGGATACTCGCGGAGATCAGCGGCGGTCGCACGCGACTCCACAGCAAGGCCGGCGCGAGATGATGCGTCAGCAGGCGTACCCCCAGGTGTTCCTGGGCGATCCGCGCCCCGAAACAGGTGCCAGCGGCGAAGACGACGGTCCGCTGCGGGTCATGCCGCGCGATGATCTCGTAGAGCGGCTCGACATTCGGCGCGATCATCCGCGAGGCGATCACCTGAAAGCCGCGTGTCGGGTGCCAGAGGTCGGGGCTCCGCACCACCCGCTCATAATCCTCGCGTGCGCCGAGCGGGATGAACCCGAGTCCGAGTCGGCGGGCGCGGTCGGCAAAGTACGGATTGGTCACGACGGTCGCCTCGTGACCGCGCGCCCGCAGGGCCAGTCCGATCCCCAACAGGGGATGCACATCACCCGCGCTGCCGATCGTACAGAGTAAGATATGCACGCGCACCTCCATCATTCGTCGCGGCGACGCCACCACGCGATATAACGCGACGATAGCGGGCGGCGTTTGGGTTGACAATGGGGCCGCGCGGCGCGATCCTGGGCGAGCATAGCCCGCGGCAACGGGTGCGCGAGGCACGGGTGGGCGGCGTGGGAAAGGGAGAAGGGGATGCTCCAGCGGATCGGCAAGCCAGAGTCGGCGGCGGCACGGGGGTTCATCATCCTCGCGCTGATGCAAATCGCGTTCGGCTTCGCGCTGAACGCGCAGCAGAATATCGTCACGAATTATTTCGAGGGACCGCTCGGCCTACAGGGGCCGCAGTTCGGCTACATCACCGCGATCCGCGAGATCCCGGGCTTCCTGCTGATCTTCCTCAGCGCCCTCTT
>DATCMP010000669.1:0-2685 GCA_036563365.1 Thermomicrobiales bacterium | reverse complement strand
CGTGCCGGAGTCGCAAATCTCGGTGGTTTATGTCGCCGCAGAGGCACGTTTCCGGCCATATACGGACGAAGAGCGAACGACCGCACGCACGGCGCTGACGACAATCGGAGTGCCGCAAGGCCCGTATCTGCTGATGGTCGGGACAATCGAGCCGCGCAAGAACCATTTGGCAGCACTCCGCGCGTTCGCACAATTGCGGCTGCGTGGCCTGCCGCACCGGCTGGTTATCGCCGGTAAACGCGGCTGGCTCTACGAGCCGATCTTCGCCGAGTATGCCGCGCTCGGGCTAGAAGGAAGCGTCAGATTCCTCGACTTCACCCCGGATGAGCGTTTGCCCGACCTCTACGCCTGCGCCGATCTGCTGCTCGCCCCCTCATTCTATGAGGGGTTCGGGATCCCGGTCCTCGAAGCGATGGGCGCGGGGCTCCCGGCGATCATCAGCGATCGGCCTTCGCTCCCGGAGATCGCCGGTGGCGCGGCCACGATCGTCTCCCCCACTGATCCGCAGGAACTCGCCGAGGCGATCTGGTCACTCCTGCACGATGATGCCGCCCGCGCGGCGATGCGCGAACGGGGGTTCGCGCGCGTTCGCGATTTCGACCCGGCCACGATCGCCACCGATGTTCTTGCGCGCTATCGAGCGATGGGGTAGCATGACCGTTGCGGCTAACGAACGACATACGTAGCTGATTGTCAGAAAGGGTCGATGGACGAAGCGCGGAGTGAGGAAAATGCCGGGGTGACACCCCGCCGACCGATGCCGCGAATGCCCCTGATCATCGGTGGGCTATCGTGCGGGCTGATCGTCTGGATGTTCGTGGTCATCATGTTGTTGATCGCGTGGAAGCTCTTCGCGTCGTCGTAGCGGTGTTGGGTTGTGGAGGTCGAGGCCGGAGTGAGAACAGACGAGGCCAGGACGGGCGCGGCAGTGGTGGCGGCAGTGACCACGGCTAAGCGCACAATGGTCGTATTACCGACCTATAATGAGCGTGAAAATCTCCCGATCATGGTCGAGACGCTGCATAACCTCGCGATCCCCGGCCTCGAGGTTCTCGTCGTGGACGACAACTCCCCCGACGGCACCGGCGCACTCGCCGAGCAGCTACGCGAAGAGTATGGCGACAAGATCGCGATCCACGTCGCGCACCGCCAGCAGAAGATGGGCCTCGGTCCCGCCTACATCGACGGCTTCGGGCGCGCACTGGCGCTCGGCGCGGACTACATCGTCGAGATGGACGCCGATTTCCAGCATGATCCAAAAACAATCCGCGAGTTCCGCCACTGGATCGAAGAATACGACGTCGTCGTCGGCAGCCGCTATATCCCGGGTGGCAGCGTCGAGGAAAGCTGGAGTATCGTGCGTAAGGTTCTCAGCCGCGGTGGTAGTATCTATTCGCGCCTGATCCTGGGGCTACGAATCCACGATCCAACGGGCGGTTTCAAATGTTTCCGCGCCAGCGCCTTGCGCCGACTCGAGCTGGACCGCATCCGGTCGAGCGGCTACACCTTCCAGATCGAGATGAGTTACGCTTGTCAGCGGGCTGGTCTCCGCGTGAAAGAGGTGCCGATCCGGTTCGTGGACCGCGAACGCGGCACCTCGAAGATGTCCACCAAGATCGCCGTCGAAGCGACCTGGCGCGTCTGGCAGATTAAGCGACGCTACTGAGGGCGATGGTGTACCGTTGGCCCTCCCCTCCCGTACCTGCCGAGGATAACCACCAACACCTCGACCGCCGCTGCCGGATGCCATCACCGCAGAAAAGGGGTCCGTTGGCACGGCTCGGGTCGGCGTCGCTTCAGTTGCGGCAGGTGGGAGAGGCGACCGCATGAATCCGATCCAGCGGGTCGCCCGGAACAGCGCTGCCCCGATCGCCGCGCAACTGATCAATAAGGTCGTCGACCTGGGTTTTACATTCATTGTACTGCGACTGCTCGACACCGTCGGGAACGGCGAGTATGCCTTCGCGGTTGCGGTCTGGCTCTACGCCAAGACATTCACCGATTTCGGCCTCGGCGTCCTGGCGACCCGTGACGTCGCGCAGGACTGGACCCTGGCGAATGAATATCTAGGGCTGACGACGATCCTGCGGTTGATCCTCTGGCTGATCACCGTGCCGCTCGTCGGGGGCTTCACCTTCGCCTATCGCGAGTACGCTAATCTTAGCACTGCCAGCATCCTGGCGATCCTTTTCCTGACGCTCTCGATCGTGCCAGACAGCTACAGCGACGCGGCTAACGCCATCTTCAACGCCTTCGAGCGGATGGAGATACCGGCTGTGCTAACCCTGGTGAAAAACTTCCTGAAAGTGGTAATCGGCCTCGCGCTCCTCTCGGCGGGATGGGGCGCGGCGGGATTGGCGATCACCGCACCGCTGACGAATCTCATCACCGCCTGGTTATTCGCCTGGCTCCTGCGACGCCTCGGCGTTCGTGCCGCGTGGACTCTGCCCGGCGCACGGGCGCGACGCCTGCTGATCGACGCTTCGCCCCTCTTCCTGAACAATCTCCTCGCCGGGCTCTTTTTTCGCGTCGATATCTTCGTCCTCCAACCGGCGCGCGGCGAGGCCGAAGTCGGTATCTACGACGCCGCCTACAAATTCCTCAACCTCGTCCTGATCATCCCGCAATACTTCACCCTAGCCCTGTTCCCGCACCTCGCGCGCCTCGCCGCCGCGCGCGACACCG
>DATCMP010000666.1:0-7341 GCA_036563365.1 Thermomicrobiales bacterium | reverse complement strand
CCACCGACCGAGGGGCAGATCACGGCGTTCAAGCCGCCAACGTTGCTCGAATTTACCTGGGGCGGCGAATTATTACGTTGGGAGTTGCAACCCGATCTGTCCGGTTGCGTGCTCCGCTTCACCCACATATTCCAAGACCGAGCGGGGGCGGCGAGTTTTGCCGCCGGGTGGCATGGTTGTCTGGATGGGCTGGGGGCGTTGCTGGATGGCAAGTCGGGCGAGATCGTGTCGCCCGGATGGGCCGCACGGCACGAGGAGTATGTCGAACGTTTCGGGCTCGCGACCGGTACCGTCGAGCGCACCGCTGATGGCTGGCTCATCCGCTTCGAGCGACAACTGACCTCGCCGGTTGATACGGTATGGACCGCGCTGACCCAGGGCAATGAGGGATCAGCGGATGCCAATGCGCTCACCAACGGCGACGCGCCGCCCTTGCGCGCGACGAATGGCTATGTACCCGTCGGGGCGATCACCGCGATCACCGCGCCGATGTTGCTCGAATACGATTGGCGGGATGCGGGCGAACCAGCCGGGCTGATCCGCTGGTCGTTGTCCGATGGACCCGGCGGTGCGCGCCTGCTGCTGACGCAGACGGTCCCCGAAGCGCTGGCCGCGCGATGCCCGCTTTTCCTCGCCGCCTGGCAGACGCACCTCGAACTCTTCGCCGATCACCTGAAGGGGATCGAACGCTGCCCGTGGCCAGCTGAGCGCACGGAGGAGTTGCGGCGTCGGTATGCCGAAACATTGGCTTGAGTCATCCGCCGCTGCATCGCTAGAGCTTTGATACCTTGGAGCCCCGTCGGCGTGATACGCCGACGGGGCTCCTGACTTGCGGCAACTGCGTGTAGGGGCTCGTTACGCGCAGCCGTTCTCGCCGGCCTTCCAGCGATTGAACGCCTGGGAGTCCTCGGCGAGGGCGGCGCGGGTCTTGTACCAGTTCTCGGCCCAGACCGCCGGGTCGCGCACGACCGTCTCCGGGTGGGCACTGCTGCGGGCGTTGAAGCCCGCCGCCGCGAAGGCGGGGCGACCGGTCGGCTGGCCGATCGGCTGGTAACGCAGGTCCATGCTGATCCGCACGTCGTCGTCGGTGACGTTATCGAGCGAGCTATGGACGGTGCGTTGCGTCATCAGCAGGGCGCTGCCGGGGCGCATCTCGACCGCGACCGCCTCCTGCGTCGCGACCAACCGATCGGGGATCGCGATCCCGAACGGGCCGGGGCAATGCTGCGTCAGACCATCGCGGTGGCTCCCCGGCACGACCTGGAGGCAGCCGTTGGCGATCGTCGCGTTGGTCAGCGGCAGCCAGACGGTGAGGATCGAGGACTCGTCGGCCTCGGGCATGATCACGCCGTTGTCCTGGTGCCAGGGGATCTTGCTGACCAGCCCGTTGTACGAGCCTTTCGCCACCGCCCGCGCCGGGAGCTTGAAACGGATATGCTGCACCGGGTTGGAATAAATCTCCGGCCCGATCAGATCCTCGGCCATGTCGAGCATCCGGGGGTGCGCCAGGGTGTTGAAGACCGCCGGGCCGACGTGGATCGGCGTGTCGACCTTGATCCCCGTCTGCGGCAGGCTGAAGTCGAAGTGCTGCGGGAAGTTCTGGCCGCTCTCCGCGCAAACGGCGACCAATCGTTCGATTAAGGGCAGGCTGGCGTAGGCCGAGCCGATCGTGCCATCGGCGTAAAGCCGCTGCGCGATCCCGTCGAGCACTTCGGCGTACTCATCGAGGATCGGCTGGATGTCTTTCTCAGGATCGAGCAGATCCTCGACGAGCAGATACCCTTCCTCCGCGAACTGGCGTTTCTGCGCTTCCGTTAACACGCGCATCGGCTTCCTCCTTGCGCCATTTGGGCCGGGGTGCAGACCTTACACCCTGCCCGCGTATCGCCACCCGCCACCCAACGCCGGGCGGTCGGGGTTAACCCCGTGTCTCTCCCGGCGCGAGACCGCGCGCCCGTCCGTCGCGCACCCCGGTGACCTCGCCGAACCCGGTGAAGACGTGCAGACGCAGGGCGGTTTCGCGTCGTTCTCGGGGGGCGAGGGTGAGTAAAGGTCGTCCTTGCTCGACGGTCGCGGCGAGGCCGATCCCGGGCCAGGAGGTGCAGGGTTCGATCCCGACCACCCGCCCGCGCCCGAACCAGGGGCCGCCCTTGCTCGCCCCTAACTCCTGCCAGAGCCAGGCGGTCGGGAAGAGCGCCGTATCCCAGGAGAGGGCGATCCCGAGCGCGCCGTCGACCCGCGTCAGTCCCGCCCAGCCCTCGGCGAAGTCGTGGAGATAGGCCATCCCGTGCTGCCCTTCGAGCGGGGTTCGCAGATCGAGCAGCGCGCCGTCGCGGTCGAGCGAGTGGGGCCAGTCCGATGCGTGACCGCTGAGGAGCGCATTGCCGCGCTCATCGGGATTGCTATCGGCGGTCACGCGCCGTGCGCCGCTCGTCAGTCGCGCCGGGCCGCCGAGGAGCGCGCCACCGAAACTAGGGTGATGCCCCCAGATCAACTCGACCGGTTCGACCCCGTTATTCGTCAGCGTCTCCTCGATCAGCAGCAGATCGCCATCGAGCGAGAGTCGCCGCGTCATGATCAGGGGGAGGCTGTAGAACGCGAGGCGGAGTGTCAGCGCCCCGCCGTCGGTCGCCCAGTCCCACGGTGCCAGCGACGCCTCGCCGTGGAAGCTATGCCGGATCCCGCGGTGAATGCAGGCGGTGCTGGCGTTCGGCACCATGATCGGCCAACCGCCCGCGAACCCCTGCATCCAGGCATCGACCGAGCCGCTCTCCGGCAAGGCGTAGCCGCTCGGTCGACCACCCCAGGGGGATTGCCAGAGCGTTTCCTGACCCGTGGAGCGGTGGACGATGCTGGTGATGTCGCTCCCCTTCCCCGGCGTGACGACGATCGTCAGCGCTTCGGATTGGAGGCGGATACGCGGATTGGTCGCGCGGGACTCGACGGTAATCTCGGTCATCGGTACTCCTCGACGGGCTGCGCTGAGGTCCACAGCGGCGTATCAGGGATCCGGCGGGGTTGACAGTGAGTTGCCAGGTACTGTCGCCCCGCCATCGTACATTCGCGCCATGCGACCGTCGCACCTCACCCGAACGTCGGGCGGGCGTACTCGGTGCGGGCGGCTTCCGAGAGGGTCAGCCCGTGACCGGGCCGATCGGGCGCGAGCGCGTAGCCATTCTCGAACCGCACCGGCTCGTTGACCAATTGGTTGTAGTCCTGGAACGAATATTCGATCCAGTTCGCCTCCGGCAGCGCCGCCGCCAGATGGACGCCGAGCTCGAACGCCGTGTTCCCGAGCGACACCGGCAACCCGTATTCGGCGGCGAGCCACGCGGCGCGCAACGTGTCGCCGACGCTACCGTGGACATTGAGGTAATCGACCGCCCGGGCCTCCATCAGCAGGCGTTTGCCGCGCAGATCGAGGTATTCGCCGCTGTTGATGTGGCTGAACGGCACTTCTTGTGCCACGCGCGCGAGCCCCGCGAAATCGTCGCGCAGGCAAGGGTCTTCGATCCAGTAGATGGTGTAGCCGGCGTCGCGGTAGGCATGTGCCCGGCGGATCGCCTCTTTCGGCGACCACGCCTCGTTCGCATCGACCATAATCGTCGCGTCCGGTCCCACCACCTCGACCAGCAGGCCGAGTCGTCGCAGATCCCAGGCGAGATCGGGGTGCCCGACCTTGATCTTGTGCGCGCCAAAGCCGAGCGCCCGCGCCTCGGCGAAGAACGCCTGGAATTCGTCGTCGGGCATGTGGTAATCGAGGCCGCTGGCGTAGGCGCGTACCCGGTTGTCCGTGCCGCCGAGCAGACGGTACAACGGCAGATCGAGTTCTTTCCCTTGCAGATCCCAGAGCGCCTGATCGACCGGCTGACCGAACGGGTGGGCGCGGATATTCCCGCCGCGCGGGCGCGCGAGGCGGTGGGTCAGCGCGAACGGGGTCTGTCCGCGGAGGCCAGGGAAGATCTCGGTGCCGAAAACGCGCGTCAGTTCGGCCTGATCGGGCAGCGGGAACATCAACGCGCCGAAGAAACCGAAGCCGATCTGGCCGCTGCTCGACACCAATTCCAGGACGCCGATGTGGTGCGTGTCGAAGCGGACTTGCGAGTCGCCGATCACGCGGGAACGCGGATACTGGATACGGGTAATCCGAAAATCCTCAATCGTCGCGGGCATGACGCTTTTTCACCTTCGTTTCGTACCGCACCGCCCGGGTGCCATCACCCAGCTGGTCAGGTTCGTGACCTGATAGCTACGATAGGGTAGCGGTCTATGGCTGTCAACGTGCGTTCCGCGGAGGCGGCACCGCATTTGGCGCGTCGCCTCTCGTCGCGCGTTAACCAGGCGACGGTGATCGGCGACACGAATTGCTCCGTGTTGACAATCAGAATGGTGCCTGATACAACAATCCAGCGAGAGCACGTACGACAACTGGTCTGATGATAGGGCCGCAGGGTAACGGGCTGCACATGCGCGAGTTGGTGAGGTGCGACCATGAGTAGCCGTCGTCAGACGATCGACCGTCCCGTAGTCGCGCCCAATTGGGGGCGCAGTTCGTTTTACGCGCTGATCGATCGGCTGGCGCTGATCTCGGAGGGGCGCTACTGGGCCTATTTCCTGCTGATCCCGAGTATGATCCTGCTGCTGGCGATCATCGTTTATCCGATCGGCTCGGGGATCCTGCTCAGCTTCCGCACGATGCGCCTGACACGGCCCGATCTCGGTACACCGTTCATCGGCTTGCAACATTATGCCGACCTGATGCGGGATCCGGTCTTCCGGCTAGCGGCGCGCAACACGGTCATCTGGGTCGTCCTCGGGGCAAGCAGCCAGTTCGTCGTTGGGCTGATCACCGCGCTGGCGCTGAACCGCAAGGTGCGCGGGATCTGGCTGATCCGCATCCTCGTGTTGGTCCCCTGGTTCCTGCCCTCGGTCGTCGCGGGCCATATCTGGGCGCTGATGCTCGATCCCCGCCTCGGGGTGATCAACGACCTCCTGGTGAAGGTCGGGATCCTCGATCAATACCGCTCTTGGTTCTCCAACCCCGTGACCTCGCTGCCGACCGTGCTGACCGTCGATCTCTGGCGCTCGTTCCCCTATTTCAGCCTCTTCCTGCTCGCCGGCCTCCAGGCTATCCCCGAGGAACTCTACGAAGCGGCGAGTGTCGATGGGGCCGGATATTGGCAGCGTTTCCGCCAGATCACGATGCCGTTGCTGGCCCCGGTGATCGTCGCGACGGTGGTCTTGCGCGTGATCGGCCTCGTCAACTCGCCCGACCTCTTGATCGTGCTGACGAACGGCGGGCCGGGGAACTCGACACAGGTCCTCTCCCTCTTCGCCTTCCAGACCGCCTACACCGCGTTCAACTTCGGCTATGCAGCGGCGATCTCGGTCGTGATCCTGCTGTTGCTGATGGCCTTCACGGTTGTCTATGTCCGCGTCTCCGGCGCGGCGAAAGGATGAGCGCGATGGGGATTTTTCGTTCGCACCGCCGCACCGAGCAGTTGATGGATGCCCTGACCTATTTCGTCCTCGGGGCGATCGTCCTCTTCGCGATCCTGCCGCTCGTCTGGGTCTTCATCACATCATTCAAGCCGGAGTCGGATATCGTCACGGCGACGCTGCAATACCTGCCGCAGCATATCACCTTCGATAACTATCTGACCCTCTGGCGGCGGTCGAGCTTCCCGACGTTGATCAAGAACAGCGCGATCGTGGCGACGATGACGGTCGTGATCTGTATCCTGCTCGGGACGCTGGCGGCGTATGCCATCTCGCACTACCGCTTCCGGGGGCGCGACCGCCTGATGCTCTTCTTCCTCGTCTCGCGGATGTTCCCGGTCGTGCTGCTGCTGATCCCGCTCTTCGTGATGATGAAAAATCTGGGCCTGCTCGATTCGCACCTGGGCCTGGCGCTGGCCTATAGCAGCTTCCTCTTGCCGCTCTGCATCTGGATGCTGAAAGGGTTCTTCGACGCGATCCCGAACGACCTGGAAGAGGCGGCGCGGATCGACGGCTGCACGCGGATCGGCGCGCTCTTTCGGATCGTCCTGCCGCTCGCCCGCCCCGGCCTGGTGGCGACGGCGGTCTTCGTGGCGATCGGTGCCTGGAACGAATTCCTGCTCGCCCTGATGCTGACGACGAGCCAGGGCTCGCGCACCTGGCCGGTCGGGCTGCAATTGATGGTCGGCGAGTTCCAGTTGCCGTGGGGCCAGCTCAGCGCGGGCGGGATGATCAGTATCCTGCCGGTCATCCTCTTCTTCGGTTTGGTCCAACGCGCCCTGGTACGGGGTCTAACCTCCGGGGCGGTCAAAGGATAGTGGGTCGGCGGTAGTCCGTAGTCCGTAGTCCGTAGTCCGTAGTAATTGGGCGGAGAAGCAGCACTGCCGGGAGCTTCCCGTGTTCCTACTACGGACTACGGACTACGGACTACGGACTGAATTACAACGGAGGCGATGGCGATGCACAACGGACTCACCCGACGCGAACTGTTGAAGTGGATGACGATCTCCGGCACCGGGCTCGCCTTGGCCTCATGCGGCGCGGCGGCGACGCCAACAGCCGCCCCGGCGACCGGTGGCAAGCCGACCGGCGCGATCAACTACTGGCACCATTTCACCAGCGACACCGAGATGAAGGGTCTGGAGCGGATCAGCGCGAACTTCAAGCAGAAATACCCCGAGGTGACGCTGACGCAGGAGAATATCCCGAACAAGGATTACATGGCGAAGTTCACATCCGCCGTGCAGGCGAATACCCGCCCCGACACGGCGATGGTCTCCGCCGATCGGGTGGTCGACATGGTGGCGATGAACGGCTTGCAAGACCTCACGGCGAAGATCAATGCCTGGGAGGGCAAGAAAGATTTCCCGGATAATCGCTGGACGGCGGGGACCGTCAACGGCAAGATCTACGGTATCCCCGGCTTCATGTTCGTCAACTGGCTCTATTATCGCCCCGATTTCTTTAAGGAGGCCGGGCTGAGCGGCCCGCCGAAGACCTGGGCCGAGTTCCAGGAGATGGCGATTAAGCTGACCGACCCGTCGAAGAACCGCTTCGGCTTCGGGATGCGCGGCGGCGATGGCGGCGAAGGGTTCGTGACCACCGTTTTCCGCGCCTGGGGTTCGCCGCTCGTCGATGACAAGGGGAAACCGGCGATCGACGCGGCGAAGGCTACCGAGGCGCTGAAGTTCTACACGGAACTCTTCACTAAGTACAAGGCCGCGCCGTCGAGCGCGCCGAGCGACAGCTACGCGCAGATCATGAACGCCTTCAAGACCGGCCAGACGGCGATGGTGATGCACCACACCGGCTCGTTGAAGGAGATCAGGGACGCGCTCGGCG
>DATCMP010000661.1:0-4469 GCA_036563365.1 Thermomicrobiales bacterium | reverse complement strand
GGGTGTGACCACTTCCGCGAGATGACGGAGTCGCCGACGCAGCACGACGCGCAGGCGCGGGCCGGTCCCGTGGCGGAGGTGGACGAATGGCCGAATCGCGCCCGGTGCGTCGAGCGCGCCGGCGCCACCACTGTTGAGGGTGCCCGCGGCTGGCGTGGTCGTACCGAGCGCGGCGATCGCGTCGAGGGTGCCGAAGTAGAAATCCTGGTGTAACGCTTCCGCCGCGGAGAGTAATTCTTCGCGTATGCCGAGCGATTCATCGGTTTCGCTGACCCACGCCTCGATTTCCAACGTCTCGAAGAACGGCTGCAATTCCGCCACGATCGCGCCGCCGGTTGCGGTTTCGATCGCCGCGCGCACTCGGGGCAAGATTGCCTGCTGATAATGGTCCCAGATCAGGTCGAGGTCGGTCGGCAGTCGTTCCGCGAAGACGACGCGGCCACCTTGTTTCACGGTGATCGCGCCGGTCGTCACGGACACCATCCCTTCTTCGGGACGGCCTGCGATGTACTCGCGATGGTAGGACGTTGGCGAGAACTCCAGCGTGTCGAGCTGCCGATCCGCCGCGTCGAATGCCACCGCGCGATAGGTGCTGTCGAGGACCGTTGATTCGAGGAGGGCGATCGACTTTGACGGTAAAGCCAGCCGCGCCGCCAGCAGCTCATCGCCGGGATAGAGTTCTTGCAGGGCGCGGATCGGCAGATCGAGGAACGTTTCGCCCGCTGGTGCCGTGAAGCGACGGTAGGAGATTTCCACGCGCTGGAGATCGGCGAGCGCCGCCCAGCGCGGCGCGACAACTTCCAGCAGCCAGCAGAGGCCCGGCTTGAATGCCGACAGCACCTGCACCGTCGAGCCTGGGGGCAACCGAAGTGCGGCCAACTCGGACGCCAACCCCCGGCGGATCGCGACCGGTTCGCTGACCATCACCGTGATCTCGGCGGCACCCCCGAGGTCGAGCAGCGGCAACACCCGCTCGCGCACCATCCCCCGAGCGCGGTCGACCTCCCACTCGGCAGTCCATTCATCGCTGAATACAACGCGGTCATCCGGTGCGGCGATAACGGTGAGCGGCAGCGTGTGCGCGTCGATCGTTGCGCCCGCCGCCGCCACGAGTTCCGGTTCATCGAGGAGCAGCCGTAATTCGCCCGCCTGCCCGTTCGTTATCGTAGTCCTGGCATGTGCGGCGAGATCAACGGCGAGGATCGCCGCGCGACCCCTGGCGTCTTCGCCGAGCAGCGATGCCGTCAGTTGCGTTGCGAGGTCGGTGACGGTCGGGGCGCTCGCGTCCCAAACGTGGAGGTTGGGCCATGTCGCGGCCAGTTCGCGCAGGGTCGCCGCGACCCCCGCCGCATCGCCGTGGAGTTGCAGCTGCTGCCGCCCCACCCCCCAGCGGGCGATGATAGCCCGCCCCTCACCCGGTTTGAGACGGGGTGTCGCTGGGGCAGCTTCACCGCTATCGGTATCCGGTTGGGTGAGCGCAAAGGTCAGCGCCAGCGTGTCCGCTGCGAGCGTCGCCTCGGCGGCGAGGGCCACCGGGAAGCGTAGCCCGGTTGTCTCCAAGCCGAGACGCGCCGCCAGATCGAGCAGCGCGACCCCGACCGGTTTGGGCAGAGGCGACGGAATGAGCGGGCAGAGGCGCACCCGGTCGGGGAGCAGGTCGCCATCGTCGTCGGCCAGCGCCCCATCAGTCGTGTAGAGTTGGCCGAGATCAAACTGCGCGGCGGGAGGGGTTTGCCCCACATGTGCGGTAGCGCGCGCAGCGGTCGCTCCAAGGCCGGCACGGCACAGCGTGCGGACCTCGGAGGCACTTGCTAACAACCATCGCGCGCCGGATGGGATCGGCATCGCGGACCCCGTCGCCTGGAACACGAGCAATGTTCCGCCCTCCGGCAGAGTCTCGGTCGAGGTGATGGTGAGCGGCGGCCTGAAGGCTCCGGTCTCCAACCCGAGGCGTGCGGCCAGATCGATTAATTCGAGCCATTCCGTTGTCGTCGGCTCGCCCTGCACGAGCAGGCGCACGCGCAGATCGTCCGCCACGCCATCGCCATTGCGGTCGAGCAAGGCCCCGGCTTGTGGATCGGTGGTAAAAAAGCGCGCGGCGTCGGGTCGGGTGATTGCGGGAACCATCGCTTGCCTCCGTGGTGCGGATCATCGCTGCGGGATCATGCCATCGACGAGCCCACGGCTTACTTTCGCACGAATTCGGCGATCAGGCGCGTGACCTCATCTGGCTGATCTTCTTGCGGGAAATGGCCCGCCCCGGCGACGACGCGAACGCCGGACTCCGCGCCGGGAATGGCTCGACGCAGGCGTTCGGCGGTCGCGAGCGGGAAGAACGGATCGTGCTCCGCCCAGATCAGGCGGGTCGGCGTGGTGAGATCGCGCAGATGGGCGAGGGACCGCAGCACGTATGGTGCCTGACCTGCCAGGGCGCGGATCGATCGCTGCGCCTCCCGCCACCCGGCGATCGGGCCGTAGGGGGCCGCGTATTCGGCCCATTCATCGTCCGATACGACGGTCCCCGGCGCGAGGAGTTGTCGCATCCCCACGACGTATCCCTCGCGCCGGGCGGCATCTCGGTTTGCACCGCCACGACCGAGCCACGCCAGCGAGATTTCAGCGATCGGCGGGACAAGCGACGGCAATAGCCCGAGAACGAGGAGCGGCGCCGGGTAGATCGTCGTGTTGAGCACGATCAGGCGCTCGAGGCGGGGCCACCCCGCCCACGCCGGGTGCGGCGAGCCGCCGATCGTACCGATACGCGCGACCGCGTCGGTCAGCGCGACGAGGCCGCCGAGGTCGTGACCGACCAGCGTGAATTCCTCCACGTCGAGGGCGGTGAGCAGGGCATGGAGCCACCGGCTGAGATGGCGCGGACCCGCGCCCGGTCGCGGCGCGGAGCGCCCATAACCGGGTAGATCGGGCGCGATGATCCGCCAGCCCGGCAGGGCTCCCGCCAGGCCGACCAGACAGTGCCGCCACAGCCACGATGAGGTGGGTAGCCCGTGGAGCAGCACGAGGGTCGGGCCGGATTCGGCGCCAGCGGCGCGCAGGAAGACGGGTCGCCCGCGTAGATCGACCGTGCTGGTGCGGATCGCCATCTGCTCGGACATCGGCGTGATACCTTCGCGTTGCCTCCCCGAAGCTGAAGCAGCGCCCCTCCCCTATAGAGAAGGTAAGAAGCCCAGGTGGGCCGCTGACCTCCGCGCAATGTCGCACTCAATGCTATTCGGGCAGGACGCGGGCGGCGCGGAGTTCGGCGGGCGGTGGCGGCTCGTCGTGGAGTTCGTAGGTGACGTAATCGCCGAAGCGCAGCTCGGCGAAGGCGGTCCCTTCGACCGCCGCCTGCTCGAAGTAGACCGATCGCCCGTCCGGATCGGTGTCCGGCTGAATAAAGCCGCAGCCGCGTCCGTAGTTGATATTCGTGATCATGCCCCGTGTCGGCACGGCACCGGCCTTCCCCACCCGATCGCTGTCCTTAATCTTGCCCTGCGGCGTCCGCCACCAGGCTTTCCGCATCGAGGAGCGCGGCGACACGCGGCATCACCGCGGTGCCGAAGCGGCGGAGGGAGGCCATCGACCGCTCATGCTCCATCCCCTGCCAGGTCGGTTGGATACTGAGGTGGGTCAGCCCGGTGGCGGCGACGAATGCGGCGATCTCGCGCGCACATTTCTCCGGCCCGCCGACGATGAAATGGAGTCGTTCGATCAACTCCGGTGCCGACGGGGTAGGTTGTGTCTTGTCGTAGCCTTTGCTGTGCTCGTAAAAGGTGCGGATCGATGGCCCCGCTTCTGCAACCGCCGAGTCGTCATCATCCCCGACATAGACGCAGCGGGCGATGGCGAGCCGTTCGGGCGCGTCGGCACCCCAGCGTTGGTGCAGGGCGGCGCGGAAGGCACCGATCGCGGCGGCATAATGGTCGGCGCTCTGACCGCGCGGGAGTTGCAGCCCGTAGCCGAACTCGCCCGCCATCGCCGCCGTCTGCTCGCTCATCGCGCCGAGCCAGGCGAAGTCGCGCAGGGGGCGCGTCGGGCGTGGGACCACACGGATCTCGCCGATCGTGAAGTCGGCACCCTCGTGGCTGAATGTCTCGCCGGTCCAGGCTTGTTCCAGGACTTCCAACGCTTCGCGGAAGCGCGGGTGGCGACGTTGGCCCTCGAACGGGGCGTCGAATCCGGCGAACTCGAACGGCGCGCTGCCGCTGCCGAAGCCGATCGACAGCCGATCGTCGGTGAGGAGTTGCAGGGTCGAGAGTTGCTCGGCCAACATCACCGGGTGATGGAGCGGCACGACGATCAGCGACGTGCCGACGTTGATCCGCCGCGTGCGGAGCGCGACCGCGAGCGAGACGAGGAGCGGTTGCGAGACCATCCCCGCCTGCGCCCCGAAATGATGCTCGGCGAGCCAGAGGGCATCGAAGCCGAGCGCGTCGGCCAGCTGCGCCGCTTCGAAAATCTCGGCGTGGGTC
>DATCMP010000642.1:0-7324 GCA_036563365.1 Thermomicrobiales bacterium | reverse complement strand
GCCCACGCCAGGGTAAAAGCGGGTTTCGGCTGGACCCGTAACGGACCACACCTCAGGCCGCCAGCGCGGCAGACGCGGCGGGAGCGGCCAGACATTCTTGCCAGCGACGCCAGACGGCGCGCACGATGAATCGCTTGAGAGCGCGGAGCGCCTCGCGCTTCGTCTTCCCTTCGCTCGCGCGGCGGGCGAGGTAGGCGCGCGCCGCCGCGGAGCAGCGCGCCTGGGTCAGCGCGATCCGGTACAGGATGGCGTTGAGCTGGCGATTGCCGCCGCGGTTGAGGCGGTGGCGCACCCGCTCGGCCGAGGACGCCTCCAGCGGGGCCACCCCGGCGTAGGCGGCCAGTTGCGCGTCGCTGGCGAAGCGCCGCCCAGGGCCGAGGATACCCGCCAGCGCCGCCGCCGTGAGCAGATCGACGCCGCAGATCGTTACCAGGGGCGCATACCGCCTCGCCGCCAGGGCGCGGATCTGGGCGGCAAGTTCCCGGGCTTGCTCGACCAAGAGCGCGAGGCGCTGCGCCAGGCGGCGCACCGCAGCCGCGCGCTGCTGCTGGAGCGGCCGCGGGTCGCTCGTGGCGTAATCGGCCACCGCCCGCAGCCCCTTCTGGGTCTTCAAGCTCGGGATGCGCTGGCGGTAGTCCGGGTCGAGGTGGAGCAGGAGCTGGTGGAGTTGGTTGCGCAGCCGCGTCGTCTCGGCGACGGCCCCGTCCCGCTCGCCGACGAGCAGGTCCAGCACAGCGGTCTCGTCGTCCGCCGTGACCGGGGGGAGCGCGTCCGTCTCGCGCGAGACCACCAGCGCCACGGCGCGGGCGTCGAGGCCGTCGCTCTTCCCGGGTGTGCGCGCCCGGCGACGGCCCGCGGCGGTCCAGCGCGCGTTGACTTCGTAGACGGTCGCGCCCGCCTCCACCAGCTGCTGCGCCAGGCCCCGGCCGTAGTTCCACGCCCCCTCGATCCCCCACCGGACCTCCGGGTCGAGCGCCGCCGCCCACGCCGCCACTTGCTGCCAGCCCGCGATGCTGTTCGAGCCGTGCCAGCGCGCCACCTCGCGCCCCGCCACGTCGATCGCCACCGCCATGTTCGTCCGCTTGTGCGCATCTACCCCGACTGTGAGCATCCCATCCTCCCGTCCCCTGACCATCAGCCGATCGCCGGCTCCGGGGCGGACAGGCTGCTCTCCGGTCACGCATGTGGCCCCCAAGCTCCTCTCAGGTCACGCCCCAGGAGCCCGGCGCGGGAGCGACAGGTTGGCCGTGAGACACGGGGCCAGGCACAGGGTGGGTCAGCTCACCGCGCCGCGCTGCGCCCGAGTATGACAGAGCAGCACAGGGGTCGCAGGTTCCTCCGGCCCAAAAGCGGCCTCGCCTCGCCGCAACCTTTGGCGTAGAGCTGGCCACGTGCGTGCGGCATGAAAGCCTGCGTGACCTCGCCGTGGCCTACGACGTGAGCCATGCGACGGTCCGGAGGATACTCCGGCGGCAGCACGAGCGTGACCTGGCCGTCCTCGCCGGTGGTTGATTGCCGCGCCCTTCGCCGGGCGCTATGAGCAGAACCCCCAAGTAGTGAACACACCTGCGTGCAATTTCACCTCGGTGCTACTTCGTCAGTTGAGCATAGGGATCGGCCGCATCGCGCAGACCGTCGCCGAGAAAGTTGAACGCCAGCACTGTCACGATCACCGGAATCGCCGGGAGTAGCAACCACGGCGTGAGCGCCACCGCCTGCACGTTCTGGGCCTGCTGGATCAGCACGCCCCAGCTGATCGCCGGCGGACGCAGCCCCAACCCGAGGAAGCTCAGCGAGGTCTCGCTGATGATCATCGCCGGCAGGGCCAGCGTGGTGGCGGCGATGATGTGGCTCAAGAACGACGGCACCATGTGGCGGAAGACGATGCGGAGCTGGCCGCACCCGACGACCCGGGCGGCCATCACAAAATCCTCGCGCCGCAGCGACAGGAAACGCCCGCGCACCACCCGCGCCAACTCGGTCCAGCCGAGCAGCGAGATGATAATCGTCAGCGCGAAGTAGACCTGAAGGACGCTCCAATCGCGCGGCAGGGCGGCGGCCAGCCCCATCCAAAGCGGGATAGTTGGGATCGAGCGTAGGATTTCGATCACGCGCTGGATGATGTTATCGACAACCCCACCATAGAACCCCGATAGGCTGCCAAGCACCACGCCCAGCAGCAGGCTGAGCCCCACCGCGACGAGACCGATCGTCAGGGAGATTCGCGTGCCGTAGATCAAGCGTGACCAGAGGTCGCGCCCCTGGAGGTCGGTGCCCAGAATGAAGAGCGTGCTCTCGTTATCACTCCCCGAAACCCCGATCAGGTGCCGGCTGGTCGGGATCAGGCCGAGGAGCTTGTACTCGAAACCGGGCGCGAAGAGGCGCACCGGCAACTTGGTATTCGGGTCAGGCTTGTAGACGCGCTTGAAGGTCTGCGGATCGCGCGTCCCGGTGATCGCGTAGACGTGCGGCGAAAAACGCCCGTTGTCAAAGAAGTGGATAGGCTGCGGGGAGAGCAGGCCGCGCTGCGCCTCCGAGGCGTCGGGATTGGAGTAGGCGAGGAAGTCGGCGAAGATCACGACCAGATAGAACGCGATGATCACGATCCCGCCCACCATCGCCAAGCGGTGGCGGCGGAACTTGCGCCACATCAGCTGCCATTGGCTGGCAATGGCGACCTGCTTGTTCACCAGGCGCGTCTGCGCAGGGTCGGCGGCGATGACCTTGGCCATACTCTAGCCCTCCGCCCGTACGCGCGGGTCGATCCACATCAGCAGCAGGTCGGAGATGAATGTGCCGACGACCGTCATCGCCCCCAGCAGGAGCACGATCGTCCCTGCCAGGAACATGTCCTGGGCAAGCAGCGCCTTTAACAGCAGCGGGCCGACGGTCGGCAGGCTGAGGACCAACGAAATGATCACGCTGCCGGAGACGATGTAGGGCAAGAGGTAACCGATCGTGCTGATGAAGGGGTTTAGGGCCACCCGCACCGGATGATTGAGGATCACCCGCCACTCGGGTAGCCCCTTGGAGCGGGCCGTCGCGACGTAGGGCTTCCGCAACTCATCGAGCACATTGGCGCGCATCACGCGCACCACCTGTGCCGTCCCGCCGAGCGCGAGGACCAGCGCGGGCAATGGCAGGTGCTTCATCAGGTCCCAGATGCGCCCCCCGCTCCAGGCCGCGTCGGCATACTCGGGCGAGAAGAGCCCCCCGACGTTGGCGTTGAAGAAGGAGAAGCCGAAGTACATCAGGATCAGCGCGACCAGGAAGTTCGGGACCGCCAGGCCGATAAAGGCCAGCAGGGTGAAGAGGTAATCCCAGAACGAATACTGGCGCACTGCCGAGAAGATGCTGATCGGGAAGGCGAGGATCCAGGTGAAGAGGACCGCCGCCAGCGAGAGGATCATCGTCAGCAGCAGCCGATCGCCGATCACCTCGATGACCGGGCGCTGCCACTCCATCGCCATGCCGAAATTCCCCCGCAACGCGAGGCCCAGCCACTTGAAGTATTGCACCCAGACCGGCTGATCGAGCCCGTACTGGGCCCGCAGGTTATCCGCCTCCTGGGCTGAGACCGCGCTCCCGGTCGATTGCAACTGAGCGATGTAGGCGGTGACGAAGTCGCCGGGCGGCAACTGGATGATCAGAAATGTGAGAATCGAGATCGCCCACAAGGTTAACAACGCCATCAGCAGGCGGCGCACCAGAAAGGCAAGCATTGCCCCACCCCTTTCCCCCGAGAAGTGTCGTGCCCGCCATGCACGGAGCGGACACGACACCGCCATACCCCAACCGCGAATCTAGGCCTTGAAGAAGAAGGTCGAGGGGCGCGAGAGATTCGGCGTCTGGCCATCCTGAACGTTAAAATGGCGGGAGGGCACATTCTCCAGCTTGTTACTGGTAACGCGCACGCCCATCGCCGCCGGTGAGAGCCCGACGGTGCCGATGGCCCAGAGTTCGTCGACGGCGAGCTTCCAGATCTCCTGGCCGATCTTCGTCCGCTCCTCCGGCCCCTTGCTGGAGCCGGAGGCGAGCAACTCCAGCGCCTTGACGATCTGAGGATCGGTCGGCTTCTTGCCGCTGGTACCGCCCGACTGGAACCACTTACCGATTTCCGGTCCTGTGCCGCTGCTGGTGGTGCAGGGCAGTACGTGGTCAGGGTAGAGGAAGATGTTATCCGAACCGTCATTCTGCCAGACGTAGATCTGCGTCTCGTTGGCCTGCAAGCGGGTAGTGCCCAGGCTGCGCTCGACCTCCTTCACGTCGGCCTGGATGCCGATCTTCCTCCACTGCTGGTTGATCATCTCGGCGATTTGGGTGAACGGCAGGAAGGAACCGCTGATCGTCTGCAACTCGATCCGTAGGCGTCCCTTGCCGTCACTACGCTGTCGATAGCCCTCGCCATCCTTCTGCGTCAGGCCGAGCTTGTCGAGCATCTCATTGGCTTTCTGCACATCGAGGGTCGAGTTCTTGGTGCGGTACTCCTTGCCGGGATTGTAGGGCGAGTCATCGGTGACCACGGGCGAGCCGGGGGTGCCCACGCCGAGCCAGAAGGTCTCGTTGAGCTGATTGCGGTCGATCCCGTGCGAGAGCGCAATCCGGAACTCCTTGGTCGCCAGCCACTTGGCGATTTCCGGATCTGCCGCGTAGCCCTGGTTGCACATCAGGGCGGCGTCGGCACCATGACTGGCCGGATCGAGGCTCAGCTTGTAGTTCCCCTTCTGTTGGTTCTCCAGGAAAACCGGTACCTTGCCCATGTCAAGGTGCCGGGCCTGCATGTCGTACTCGCCGGCGATCGCGCGCAGGTTGAGCACCTCCAGGTTCTCCGCCAGCGTCATCGTAATCTTGTCGATGTAGGGCAACTGGTTGCCCTGATCGTCGACGCCGAAGTAGTAGGGGTTGCGCTCCAGCGTCCAGGTCGGCGTGTTGGCCGGGTTGGTCGTCTTCCAGGGGGTCATCACCGGCAGATCAGGGTTGAGGTGCCAGGTGTTCTTCAACTTGAACAGGTTAACCCAGTTATCCACCTTGGCCTCGGCGATCTTCGCAGCCAGCTGGTCAGCCGAGACATACTTCTGGTGGAACTGCTGCATGTAGTGCTTGGGCGCGAAACCGCCCATGAAGTTCTGCCCCTGGATCGCGTTGCCGCCGAAGACGGCGATCGAGCTGCCCAGCACATCGACGAACATTGGGTAGGCACTCTCGAACTTGAACTGGATGGTAAAATCGTCCACCTTGGTGAGCGTTCCCGGCTTGCCGTTGACCGAGAGCGCCACCGCCTTGACCTTCACGAGGTCCGTGTTGTTGTAGACATCCTCGTACCAGAACATGATGTCATTGGCGGTGAAGGGCTGCCCGTCGGACCACTTCGCCCCCTTGCGGAGGTAGACGGTAATCGTCTTGCCCTCGTCCTCGACCTTCCAATCCTTCGCCAGATTCGGTGTATTCTTGGGATACGCCTTGGCATCCCAGAAGAGGAGGCGATCGCCACCCGCCACACGATGGCCGTTCTGGTTATCGGCCGGGCCGGTGAAGCCCCGGCGCCAGGTGCCGCCGTACTTCCCGGTCGCGCGCAGCGGCTTGATCACGAGCGGATCCTGGCCAATCCGCTCGGCCACCGGCGGCAACTTGCCCGCCTTGACGAGCTCGGCCAGCGACGGGGCCTCGCTGAACTGCTTGGGGAATTGCGCCGGCTCGGTGATCAGCGTGGGGCCTTCGATCGTCCCGACCAGATCCTTGCCGGGGATGTTGCCGCCGGAGGACCCACTCGACCCAGCTGCGGACGGGCGACTTGATCCTGCCGCCGATCCGGCCGGGCTTGACGCGCTCGCCGCTGCCGAAGGGGCCGGGCTCGACGCGCTCGCCGCCGCCGAAGGGGCGGACGAGGCGGTCGTCGTGGTGCCGGGCGCCCCGCCACAGGCGGCGAGGAATGCCATACCACCACCGGCCAGCAGGAGCGACGAGACCCGCAATAGCTCGCGGCGACGCAGAGTAGGTACCCGATCGTCCATGACTCCCCCTCCACCACTGTTTCGTCCACACCGACGTGTTCACGCGGAGCGCAGAAGGTATCGGTAGCTGCCCTGCGCTCCGGTCGGCGCAGCATAACGAGCGTCTAGGGGGTTGTCAAGCTGCGTCTAGATCGCTTAGGCGCGACGAAATACGACGCCACTGCGTCCCTTGCGTCGCGATCACGCCCATCGCCTGAACGGTGATTTTGCGTTGTGACGTGTTGTCCAAAAAGTCGGTCCGCGGGTGCCACACGGCCCGCTCGTAGGCACGATGAATGGTACCCAGGAAGGGTGTACTGTGCGAATTTGACCTGCCACCCGGATCCTGGTCCGTCCGTACGGTTAGACTCCCGGTCAGGATGGTCCGCACCCGCCGCGGGCGTCTGGCGGCGCTCCAGGATGGGCGACTCTTGCCCTGGAGCAGCCCGCCCTACGGCTATCGGGTCGCCCCGCAGGCGCCGAGCGACCCCGCCGGCTTGGCACTCGACGACGAGCGCGCGGCGGTGGTCCGCCAGGTCTTCAGCTGGTACGTCGAGGACGGCCTGACCCTCCGTGCGATCGCGCGGCGCCTCACCGCCGCCGGCACGCCGACCCCGACCGGGCGGGCGCACTGGGGCCGACCAGCGTGGGCGGGATCCTGCGCAACACGAACTATGCCGGGACCGCCTACGGCAATCGGGAGCAGCGCGTGCGGGCGCGGCGGCGCTACCCGCTCAGCGGCCGCGCGGCGTGGCGCGCCGGCGGCGCCTCGTATCGGACGCGCCTGCAGGAGACCTGGATCGCGGTGCCCGTCCCACCGATCGTCACCACGGCGCTGTTCGACGCGGCGCAGGAACGCCTCGCGCGCAACCAGGCCTGGTCCCCGCGTAACACGCAGGGTGAGTACCTACTGCGCCGTCGCGTCAGTTGCCGCCGCTGCGATCGGGCCGAGTGCATCAGCAAAAACGGGCGCTATGCCTATTATCGCTGCCTACCCCGGGTTGGGGGCCAGATCAACGAATCCGAGGGGCCATGTCAAGCGCAGTCCGCCCTCACGGCCGCCCTCGACCACGTGGCCTGGGCCAACATCTGCCAGG
The DNA here is from genome assembly GCA_036563365.1 of Thermomicrobiales bacterium. Taxonomy (GTDB): domain Bacteria; phylum Chloroflexota; class Chloroflexia; order Thermomicrobiales; family CADCWN01; genus CADCWN01. The sequence goes on along the minus strand of DATCMP010000642.1, from coordinate 237 downwards.
TACTCGCCGACTCGGCGGTGCTCGCCGAGGCGATCGGACGGGCGCAGGACGGCTGGCTCAGCGACGACTCGCGCACCGCGCGGCAGCGCGATCTGCGGCGACGCCGCGCCGCGCCCGACTGCCAGCGCCAGCGGCTCATCGACGCGTACACGGCAGAGGCGATTACCCTGGAGGAGTTGCAGGTCCGCGGGCAGGGAGTGGACCTGCGGCTCGCCGACCTCACCCGCGAGGAGCAGC
>DATCMP010000636.1:0-10755 GCA_036563365.1 Thermomicrobiales bacterium | reverse complement strand
CTCACCCCCATCCCTGCCCATTGCGTCGAACTCGCGGAACTCGCCCATCGCGCGCATATAGCCCCAGCCGCTAATGGATGGTGGCTCCAGGCCGAGTTGCGTGATGATGGTGGAGATCTGCTCCCGGTGCGCGGTCGAATGGTTGACGACCTGGACCAGGAAACTGGCGAGCGGGTATTCGAAGATCGGCTCGTCCGGCCGCGTCACCCGGACGATCGTGTCGGCCCGCGCGGTGCTCGCCAACCGGATGAATTGCTCGCCTGCCCACCGCACGCCAGCCCGCAGGATCGCGAACCCCAGGAACTTGTCCGGTGGCGGGGGGCTGTCGGGCCACCGCTCGGTGACCAGATTCACGTAGTCCACCTCCGAACTGGCGATATGGACCAACGTCTCGCGGATCGCGCCGAAGCCGCCGACTGCCGTGGCGTCGAGTTGCGCCGCGGTCAAGCCCGCACAAAAATCCAGCAGCGTCAGATTGGCCCAGGTGTTATGCCGGAATAGCGCGGTGGCGACGCTCGTATCTCCCTGTGGCGTCTCGTCCAACGATCCCCCCGATCACGCGGCATCACCGGACCCAGCCAACAGCTTATAGTAGAAGGCCGTCGCGTGCAGGGAACCATCGGCGCTGCGGGCATAGGCCGGGATCACGCCCACCAGTTGGTAGCCGAGCCCGGCGTAGAGGGCTTCCGACGGATCACCCTGGCGTGTATCGAGGACGATCGTCGTGCGCCCGAGTCGCCGCGCCTCCGTCTCCAACGCCAGCATCAGCCGCCGCCCCAGCCCCTGCCGCCGCGCCGACCGCGCCACGATCAGCTTCGAGACCTCGGCGCGGTGCAGCCCGTTCGCGCGGGTCGCCAGATCAAGCTGCACCGTCCCGACGATCGGCCCGCCCCCCACCCGCGCCACCAGCAGCACCCGCGACCCCGCGTCGATCGCCGCGCCCACCCCGCGCCAGTACGCCCGCCCATCGTCCGCAACCAGCGGCGGCAGGAACCCCACCGACGCCCCGCCCGCCACCGCATCCGCCAGCACCGCCACCAACTCCGGCAGCGCCACCCCGGCAGCGGGGGCGGTCAGGGTTTCGATCGTCACGGCGTCTGTCACGGCCACCTCTTGGTTAGTCGTGGATCGTGAGTCGTGAGAAAGCCGGTGCTGGTAGGAGTGCAACTGGCAACAGAGAATCTTCTCACGACTCACGACTCACGACTCACGACTATTCGCCGCGCCCCGCGCCACGCCGACGCGGCTCAACTCCTCCGCCAGCGTCAGTTCGGAGAGGACGGCGTAGGCTTCATTGCTGATCCGCAGGACGGTCAGCGGCTCGATCGCCACGACATCGGCGGTGCGCGCCGCGCCGGTCGTGAACGCGATCTCCCCGAAGAATTCGCCGGGGCCGAGGGTCGCCAGCAGGCGTGGTGCGCCCGGGCTGTCGCGCTGGCGCACCTCCGCGCGACCAGTCTCGATCAGGTAGAGATCGCCGTCCCGGTCGCCCTGGCGCACCACCACGGCCCCCGCCGCGACCGTCTCGCGCGCCATGAAGACGCTCAGGATCGCCGCCTCGCTCGGCGAAAGATCACCGAAGAGGGGCGTCGAGAGCAAGTTCGCCGGGCGTACCGGCACCGCCGCGCCCACCTCCGACTCGTGCCGCCGCCGCGCACGCCAGCCCGCCGTCGCCCGCCGCGCCGCCGCCAGCGGCGTCCGCATCCGCTCGCCAACCGTCCGCTCACTCATCCTCGCCCGCCCTCTCACGCTATCGCCTCCGTCACCCGATTAACGTATGGGGGGCGGGGTGGCGTTTCGGAGTCGTGAGTCGTGAGTCGTGAGTCGTGAGAGGGAGCGCCCCCCAGCCCCCCAATTCTGGGGGGAGCAGGGGTGTTGCAGCGCCGGGGTGTTCCTGGGAAAGCTACCGCGCCAGGAGCGAACCTTCTCACGACTCACGACTCACGACTCACGACTCACGACTCACGACTCACGACTCACGGCTCAGCCCGCACACGTAGATCATCCGCGGGCTGGCGTTGGTCAGCGGGCTGCGGTCCCAGTCGCCGTAGGCGTCGCGGATGGCGAAGCCGTTGTAGCGGAGCAGCGCCTCCATCTCGCGCGGGTAGACGAAGCGCAGGGTGGTGCGCTCGGTTGCGACCCGCTCCTCGTCACCCTCCCGCCAGCGTCGGCGGATCGCGTAGTCCACCGTCTGGCTGAGGAGGTCGTGGCGCTGCGCGGTGGAGACGGTGACGGCCCGCCCTTGCTCATCGGTGAACTGTCGCCAGGGGGTTTCTGCCGACCATTCGCCGGGGGGCGTGTCCGCGCTGAGGAGCGCGGAGGGCTTGGGGAAGCGGGTCTCGAACGCGAAGAGGCCATCCGGGGCGAGGTGGCGGCGCGCCACGCCGAGCAAGCCCTCCTGATCCTCCAGCGTCAGAAACTCCTGGAAGGCGTTGCCGGTCAGGGTGATCAGGCGGAATTGTTCGCCGAGGGCGAGCCGCAGCAGGTCGCCCTCGATCCAGCGGATCGGCAGCGCACCCGCCTTGCGCCGCGCGAGGGCGAGCATCTCGGGGGCGCGATCGATGCCGGTCATCGCCAGGCCCGCCTCCGCGAAGGGGATCGTCAGGAAGCCGGTGCCGCAGGCGAGATCGAGGCCGGGGCCACCGGTCGCGCGGGCGAGGGCGAGGTAGTAGTCGAGATCAGGCCCGCCGGTGCCGTTCTCGCGGTCGTATTCCTCCGCACCGGTATATTCGTCGAGGTCGGCGTTGCTCGTCGCCACGCATTGTTCTCCCGGTGCCGCGCGTTGCCCGCCCTGGCACCCTGCTGCCGGTCGCCGATCGCTCCCCAAGGAAGCGACGGCGCGAGTATAAAATCCGGTCAGCGGCGGCGGCAAGCGGCGCACCGGACACCAAGGCGCTGTCCTTTCGGACAACGGACATGACGATGTATAGACCGGGATCGTGCCGGGGATCAGCCGCAACGACGAAAACACGTCTGTGATAACGAAAGCACCTGGTGCTGGGCGTGCCGGGGGATGGACGTTCGCGAGCGCTGAGGCCCGCGCCAGGGTGAATGACGGCGGCCCGATGGATCATCAGCCAGATTCTATATACGCTCAGACAATCCTCGCGGGTTTGCATGGCGCATCGTTCCTACCCGCATTCGTCCCAATCCGGCGAGCGTTGTGTGAGCGTACTTAGAGCGATTCGAGGATATCGGCGATGAAGCCGCCTTTCCAGCGGTAGTAGTCGCGCTTGCTGTGGGCGTGCCGGTATTTCTCCGCCTCGTAGATGGCCGCCGCTGCGGGGTGTTCGCGCCAGTACCGCATGATCGCCCGGTTGCACTCGGCCGCGTTGCCGCGCATCGCGATGACCTCGACGTTGTGACCGTCGCACAGATCGTTGAACATCACCAATTCCTCCGACAGCAGATAGACGCCCCGGAAGTGGTTGATGAGCAGGGTGAGGGTCGGGTACCACTGATCCGGCGACGGGTAGAGGGCGAATTCCCACTCCCCCTTGCCGGCGATCTCGAGCACCAGCGAGCCGTGGAGTTCCGCCGCGACACCCGTGGAAGCAAGCCGCTCATTCAGCCGCGCGCCATAAACGAGGGCTGCGCGCTTGCTGTCCGCGTCGAACGGGCGGATGGGCACCGGCCGCGTCGAGAACTTCTCGTACTCCTCTGGTTTCCCCCGCTCGACACGCATCGCTCATCCTCCTAGCAGAAATCGACCGTATTGGCCGGCACGCGCACCGCCGCGAACTCGGCCGCCGTCAGCGCGCCCGCCGGTTCGTCCGCGACGCTGAACCGCAAGACCTCCTGGTTGACATCGAGCAAGCCCTGCTGCGCCAGCACCGCCCCCAGATCATCCGCCTGGGTGATCTGCCAGGTCGAGACGCCGGGCTGCCCACCAGGACGCCTTATCCGCCGGAACTCGGCCAGCGCCCGCGGCACCTGGGGGAAGAACATCAGCCGAAGCCGCAGAGGACGACGTCGAACGTCGCGTCGGAGAAGTCCGGCGCCTCGGCGTCCCCCACGCGCACCTCGGCGGTGACGCCGTGCCGCCTCCTCGCGCGTGGCCCACACCATCCCCTCGGAGAGATCGAGCCCGATCACCGAACCGGTCGGGTCGACCGCCTCGGCGGCGGGGAAGAAGGCCGCGCCCCGCCCGGTCGCCACATCGAGCACACGCTCCCCCGCGCCAACGCCGACCTAGGCCACGAGCCGCCGCCCGAAGGTGGCGAAGCAGCCCGGCCCGCTCGCGTCATACTCCGGCACGATCCGGTCGAAGACGGCGCGCGTCTGCGCCTTCCGTTCCGCGATAGGGCCTGCTGCCACTCGCCACCTCCCCGCGCCGATCGTCGTTCTGTTCTTCCAGTATAGGCTGTAGTATACGAAGGACCATTGGTCATCCGGGTGAGAGAGTTCGGGCGCGGGCGGGGCTGGCGGCTGAATCCTAACCTGAGCGATGCCAACGCGCCGAATCTGATAGCAATCCACAAGCGCACGCCCATTACCAAAGTTTGGTAATGGGCGCAAAGCAGCAGCCCCGCCTCCCTCGCGAGAGGCGGGGCACCGACCGCCCCGACCCGGGCAACAATGGCCCTACCGGGCCGATGCCTGCGCGCGTGTCCCGGTCCCGCCGCGCCGCGCCTCGCGGTCGAGGGTCAGCAGATAGCTGGTCGATTCGCGGACCTCCTGCAAGCCCGCCCCGAGCGCGATCGCCAGCAGCCAGGGCAGATTCCGCAACCAGGCGATCCCGAACATCAGCAGCGCCAGGCCGACGATCATCCGGCGAAAGCCCTGGAGCCACCGGACGAGATCGACGTGCTGCCGCGTCGGGTTCGGCATCCCGAGGATCCCGTGCGCCGTCAGCCCGAGCCCGAACAACGCCAGCGCCAGCGCGGGGCCAGTTTTCCAGGGGAGTGCGAAGAAGGTATCCATGGTCGGCTCCTTTCCTACCGTGCGGCCCGGCGCAACCGTGCTGCCGCTCCGCTTACACCCGTAGCATACTCCCCTCGATGGCCCGGATCGATTACCTCGCGGGTAAGATTCGCGATCCGGAGCGCGTTGAGGTCGCCGGAATTGGCGCGCGCTCCGGGCGGTGCTACACTACGCCTCCCGTTCGATCACCGGGAGAAAGGAGCGCACCACGATGGCAGCACAGGCACTTGTTCGGAGGTGGATTGACGCCATGAGCAAGGATGTTGCGAACGATGTTGCGAACGATGGACGAGCACGACTACGAGTACCGGGGCCTCAAGGCGGCCACCTGGGATCACTTTCGCGGTAACACCTCGCATTGGGGGGACCGCGCCGCGTTCCGCGCGATCATCGACCGGCACGGGCAGCCCGCCCTCGATGTGGGCTGTGCGACCGGCCGCTTGCTGCTCGACTACCTAGCCGAGGGGATCGACATCGACGGTGTGGACCTCTCGCCCGAGATGCTGGGGCGCTGTCGCGCCCGGGCGGCGGCGCGCGGCCTGACGCCGACCCTCTACCAGCAGGCGATGGAACACCTCGATCTCCCGCGCAAGTACGGCACGATCCTCGTGCCGTCCAGTTCCTTCCAACTCCTCACCGATGCGGAGCAAGCCCGCGCGGCGATGCGGCGTTTCCACGACCACCTCCTGCCGGGCGGCGCGCTGGCGATGCCGTTCATGACCCTGTGGCGAGAGGGTGAGCCGCGCGAGAAGACCTGGCCCGCTCCCCGCGAGCGGGTCCGCCCCGAGGATGGGGCGGTCGTGCGCCACTGGGAGCGGGTGTGGTATGACCCGGCGGCGCAACTGGAGCACACCGAAGATCGCTACGAGGTCGTCCGCGACGGCGCGGTGCTGGCCGCGGAGACGATCCGGCGCTCCCCGGCGACCCGCTGGTACACGCACGACGCGGTGCGGGCGCTGTACCGGGAGGCGGGCTTCGTGGACGTGCGGTTGACGCGCGAGTGGAGCGGCGAACCGGCCGCGCCGGACGACCCGATCGTCACCGCCGTCGGCACGCGGCCCTAGACCACGGCCTCCAGCGACGGTGCCGCACGACCACTGCCCGCAACAGATTGGTGACGATCGGTCTTTGCAGGGGCAGCGCGCTCGTCGCGGCACCGTCGCCGAGCGGTGCAGGTCGCGCGATCCCTGCCCCTGCGGCTGTCACGGCCAGCTCAAGCGCCTCCGTCGGACCCCGACGGAGGCGGCACGACGCCGCCCATCCTTATTTCGTCTTGATCAGTTTCACGACCTGCCCATCCACCTCAATGCTGTCGGCGGTCAGCACGAGGCGATCCACCAAGGATTGCGCGACCACGCTGTGCCGCGCGCCGCCGACCTCCAGGTTCCCCCGGAGGGTCATGTCGTGCGGGAGGGCACACGACTCGCTCGCCACTTCCCGACCGTCGATCAGCAGCTTAAGGGTCTTGTGCCAGTTGTTCCTGACCAATTCGAGGGTATGCCCCGCATAGGTGCCGACATAGTGATCCCCGGTGATCGCCACGGAACCCTCCTTGATGACCGCGATGGCCGCCCGTCGATGGCGCGATCGCCCCGGCGGGTGCGGCGATAATAGGGAGGGTCGCCCATGCCGACCACGGGCCGACCCCCCACCCCAACAGCCTACACCCGGGCGCAACGATCGGGTATCGCCCGTTCGACCGATGCGGCGGCGGGCTATCGGGCATACCCCACGAGCTACCCGATCTGCCCCCCCACCCCAAGCGCCTGCGGCATCCCCTCCATCAGCACCGCGACGAGTTGTCGCGCCTGGGCTTCCGCGGTGAGCTCGCGCCCGCCGCGACTCCAGCGCAGGCCCGCGCCGAAGATCGCCCAGCTCATCGCCATCGCCACCGTCGCGACGGAGGCGCTCGGCGGGCGGGTGGCGGCGGGGAGGCGGCGCAGCCACGCCGTCAGGAAGGTGTGCAGCTCCTCCTGGATCGCCGTCTCGGCCAGCGGCTCGAACTGCGCGTGGTCGATCGGGCGGCACTCGTGATCCCGCATCTCGGCGAGTTGCTCGCAGACCACCCGCGCCAGCAGTTGCAGATTCGCCCGTGTGAAGGCGCTGCCCTCGGGCAACCGCTGCGCCAGGAGCGCCGTGAACCGCTCGCGCATGATGCTGTCCATCAGCGCGAATTTGTCCTCGAAGTGCGCGTAGAACGTCGCCCGGTTCACCGTCGCCCGCTCGGCGATGTCCTGCACGGTGATCGCCCGGAAGCCGCGTTCCCCTAGCAACGCGAAGAACGCCTGCACCAATAACTCGCGGGTCCGCTTCACGCGCGGATCGGTTTTCGTCGTCGCCGTTGTCGCCATCATGCCCTCCTTCGGTGTTGCGCCACCACTCCCCGACATTCGCGCTCTTTTGTTGCCTAAGCGACGGAACGGCCCATTTGCGGATTGACCCCGCCCGAAGAAAGCGTACACTAGCAGCATAGACAACATCTGTTGCCTAGTCAAGGGAGTGGATGGGACGCGGTTGGCGATGACAGCCGCCGCGACCTTTCTATCGTTGCGCCTATCGGGAGGGAACTGCCATGAACATCGTCCTCTGGGTTGTCCAGGTCCTGCTCGGCCTCATGTTCATCTTCGCCGGGATCACCAAAGCCCTTCGCCCGCTCGACACGATCATCGCAACGATGGGCTGGGCGGCCCACGTACCGCCGCCGCTCGTCCGCTTCATCGGCATCGCCGAACTGCTCGGCGGGCTCGGCCTGATCCTCCCGGCGCTGACCGGAATCCAGCCGGGGCTGACGATCTGGGCCGGGCTGGGGCTGGCGCTCACCATGCTCCTCGCTGCGGGTTTCCACGCCGCGCGCCGCGAGTTCAGCGGGATCGGCGTCAACGTCGTCCTGCTCCTGCTGGCCGCCCTCGTCGCCTACGGGCGCTGGCAGATCGCGCCGTTCTAACGCGCGGATGGACACGATCACCGCCGCGCCCCCGACGCCGCACCGCTGGCGTGGGCCATGCCGGTGCGGCGACGGCACCACCTGGGCGAGCGGGCAACGATCGGCCCGTCGCGGCCCTACGCGCTATCCCCGTCAGGAATTTCTCCGCGCATCGAGGGGTTTATAGATATGGAGGCAGCCGGGAATAGCGCGGCAGGCACCGGCAGCCCGACCCGGCCCACCAACGAGCAGACGCGAGGGAGAGGATGACGGAAGCACAGGCCCAACCGACCACCGGCGTGACGAACGTCGCGGGCGATCCGGCCCGCGACGCGCTCTGGCCCGCGCTGCCGCTGGCGGCGTGGCAAGAGACGTACGCGACCTTGCACATGTGGACGCAGATCGTCGGCAAGGTGCGGCTGGCGCTGAGCCCGCCGATCAACCACTACTGGGCGGTGACCCTCTACGTCACGCCGCGCGGCCTGACGACCGCGGCGATCCCCTACGGCACGCGCACCTTCGAGGTGACGTTCGATTTCCTCGACCATACCCTCTGGGTGCGGACCAGCGATGGCGGCACCCGCGCGATGGCCCTCTACCCGCGCGCGGTCGCCGACTTCTACCGCGAATTCATGGCGATCCTGGCCGCGCTCCGCATCGACGTGGCGATCAACCCGCTGCCGCAGGAGGTCACCAACCCGATCCGCTGCGACGAGGACCACGAACACGCCAGCTACGACGCCGACGCCGTGGGGCGCTGGTGGCGGATCATGGTGCAGGCCGACCGGGTCTTGCAGCAATTCCGGGCCGAATTCATCGGCAAATGCAGCCCGGTCCACTTCTTCTGGGGCAGCTTCGACCTCGCGGTAACCCGCTTCTCCGGGCGGCGCGCCCCGGAACGACCGGGCGCGGACCGGATGACCCGCGAGGCGTACTCACACGAGGTCAGCAGTTGCGGCTTCTGGCCCGGCACGCCCGACAGCCCGGTCGCCGAGGCGGCCTTCTATGTCTACATGGCCCCCGCGCCGGAAGGCTTCGCCACCGCCGCCGTGCAGCCCGCCGCCGCCGTCTACAACGCGGCGCTCGGCGAGTTCATCCTGCCCTACGAAGCGGTCCGCACCACCGCCGACCCGGACGCCGCCCTGCTGGCCTTCGCCCGCAGCACCTACGCGGCGGGCGCGACCCTCGCCGGTTGGGACCGCGCCGCGCTCGAACGCTGACCGCCACGCACGGAACACAGACCGGATACGGATAACCGGATACCAAGGAGTACACCGATGACCGCCACCATCCCCGACAAGTTCCTCGATCTGGTCCGCGCGCCGGGCGTGGCGGTGCTAACCACGCTCGGACCGGACGGCAGCCCGCAGACGACCGCCCTCTGGTATTTCCTCGACGACGATGGGTTTGTCAAACTCTCGCTCAACGTCGCCCGCCGGAAGACGAAGAATCTGACACAGCGCCCGGCCTGCACCCTCTTCTTCCTCGACCCGCGGAACCCCTATCGCACGCTGGAGATTCGCGCCGAGGCGGCGGTCGCCCCGGACGAGGGCAAGACCTTCGCGGCGAGGGTGGGGACGCACTACGGCACCGATTTCACGGCCAATGATCAGCCGGGCGAGGAGCGGGTGATCGTCACCCTCCATCCGGTCAAGATCAACACCTTCGGTGCTTAAGTCGCGCCGGTACGCTGAACACACAACGGGTGCAGAAACCGGTCGCATCCCGCACACTTAAGCGCGAGGCCGCGCGAGACACGCGACAGACCGGGGCGGGTGCCCCATAGCAATGAGGAGCTCTATGAAAGTCGAAATCTGGTCGGATGTCGTTTGCCCCTTCTGCTATATCGGCAAGCGCAAGTTCGAGGGCGCGCTGGCCCAGTTCGCGCACCGCGACGATGTCGAGATCACCTGGCACAGCTTCCAACTGGCCCCGGATGCCCCGCGCGAGTCCACCGAAAGGGTCGACGACATCCTCGCCGCCAAGTTCGGCGGGGATCGCGCCCGCGCGAAGGCGATGCACGAGCACGTCACGCGCGAGGCGGCGGCGGTCGGGCTGCGCTACGACTTCGACCGCGCGCAGCAGACGAACACCTTCGATGCCCACCGCTTCAGCCATCTCGCCGCCGCGCACGGCCTGCAAGACGCCGCCGAAGAAAAACTGTTCGCCGCCTATTTCACCGAGGGGCGGCACATCGGCCGACCCGAGACCCTACGCGAGATCGCCACCGAGATCGGCCTCGACCCCGAGGCGGTCACCGCGATGCTGGCGGGCGACGACTACGCGGCGGAGGTCAACGCCGACATCGCGGAGGCGCGCGAGATCGGGATCACCGGTGTCCCGTTCTTCGTGATCGACCGCCAGTACGGCGTCTCCGGGGCGCAGCCGACCGAGACGTTCCTGCAAGTCCTCCGGCAGGTCTGGGCCGAGTCGCACCCGCTGACGATGCTCGGCGGCCAGCCCGCCGCGAACGCCGCCGACGAGGACTGCGCCGATGGGGTCTGCGCCGCTCCGGCCCCCGCGCAGCGGCAGGCGTAACCCCGCCCTGACAGCGACATAGCAAGACAGCGAGCAGCCCCGCCGACATCGGCGGGGCTGCTCGTGGAAAAGGGTAGGGAGAGGGAGAAGGAGAAGTGGAGTAGGCTATGTGCCGGTCCCGCCGGGTCCGCTCGCGCGCCACGGGCGAGAACTTCATGCCCCGTAGTCTAGCGGGCGGATAGAAAGATTCGGGTAAGGCGGAATGAAGAATCGTTAAGGGATCGGCGAAGGGGCGGGGGGTGGTAGCAGCAAGCCCGGCACTGAAGTACCGGCTAAGGGCCTGCGGCCACGAAACCCGCCTTCGCGGGTTGGGTTCGCCACGAGGCATTGCCTTACGTTGGCTAGCATTGCGCTAATGGCTGACCTAACCC
>DATCMP010000605.1:0-3572 GCA_036563365.1 Thermomicrobiales bacterium | reverse complement strand
GTAAACACACGTCTCGGCACCTCGATCATTGACCCCCACCCCGCAATCCCGCATACTCTCCGCTGGTATCATGCTGCCATGCGCCAGCAACGGCGCCGCTCACTTCGTACTTCGTCGTTCGTACTTCGTACTTCACCGAGGGGGTTCCGTTGTCCCTGCGTCTTGTCATCGTCGGACTACCGAGTAGCGGTAAAACGACCGTCTTTAATGCACTCACGCGCGCCGAGGCTGCGGTTGGCACCTATACCGCCACCGAGGACCAGCCGAACCTTGCCACGGTCAAGGTGCCGGATACGCGCCTCGATGTCCTCGCCGGGATCTTCAAACCGAAGAAGATCGTCCCGGCCGATGTCCAATATGTCGATGTGGCCGGACTGGCGAAGGGGATGGGTGAGAAGGGGTTGAGCGGCCAACTGCTCGGCCACCTCGCGCAGGCACAGTCGCTCGTCCACGTCGTGCGCGCCTTCGAGGATGCGAATGTCCCGCACCCGGAGGATACGGTCGATCCGTTGCGCGACATCGAAACGATCAACCTGGAGTTCACCTTCTCCGACCTCGGGATCATCGAGAAGCGCCTGAAGCGGATCAAGGACACGATCGCCAAGACGCGCGGCCCCGAGCGCGAGGCGAACGAGCGCGAGGCGCTCCTGCTCGAACGATTGCAGGGCGAGTTGGAGGCGGGGAATCCGATCCGCGCGGTCGAGCTGAGCGAGGACGAGCAAAAGATCCTGCGCGGCTTCGGCTTCCTCACCGCCAAGCCGCTGCTGATCCTCCTCAACTTGGGCGAGGATCAGCTGGGCGAGGTCGGTGAGGCGCTGGTCGCCAAGGCGAAAGCGCAGTTCAGCGGCCCGAAAATCGAGTTCGCCGCGCTGGCTGGCAAGATCGAGATGGAATTGGCTCAGCTCGACCCCGAGGATGCGGCGGTCTTCATGGCCGATCTCGGCATCACCGAATCGGGCCTGGACCTCGTTATCGCCGTCTCCTACAAGCTGCTCGGCTTGATCTCCTTCCTCACGGCGGGGCCGGACGAGTGCCGCGCCTGGACAATCCCCGCCGGTTCGACGGCGGTGGAGGCGGCGGGCGCGATCCACAGCGATCTGGCGCGCGGCTTCATCCGCGCCGAGGCGGTCGCCTACGAGGACATGGTCGCGTCGGGCTCGATGGCCGAAGCGCGGAAGCGCGGCGTCCTGCGCTCCGAAGGGCGGACCTACATCGTCAAAGACGGCGATGTGCTCGAAATTCTGTTCAACGTCTAGGACACTGCGCGACCATCCCTCCCGCGCCTCGTTATCACGGTAACGTCTTGGCGCGGGAGGATGGCGATGCGCGTAGTCTTGTTGCTGCTTGTAGCTGGGCTCAGCTTCCTGCTCACCCTTACTCTGGCGCAAGCGATACTGCTATCGACCGCCGCAACCTGGCTCTTTATCCCACTCTGGGGAGGGTTATCAGCGCAGCACACGACGCCAGCGTTCACGGTAAAAGATGGATTGGCGTACGTACTCGCCGCGAAAATGACCGGGACCACCATATACGCATTCAGTCGCTTGCTCTATCGGCGTAGCGCCTGACGAAGGGAATATGCGCCTCGAACGGATCGATCCGCGACAACAGAACGGGTGGTGGGCCGGGCCGTGGAATAGCAGCCTGGAGGTCGCCGTTGGCTGGGCAACCAGCGGGATCAATGCGCCGCACCGACACCGGCGGTCGCCCGAGATATACATGGTCGCGCATGGCGAGGCACATATGTTCCTCAGCAGTAGTGATGCGTACCAACATTTCGTCATCCACTCCCCGGCATTCTTACCCGACGCGGCAAGCGCCGATCATGTCAGCGTGTTGTACGCAGAGCTAGGGTTGGCGTGAGACGGCGCGCGGGCCACCGATGAAAGAGACGGCCCTCCTCACGCTACCCTTGCTCATGGTCGGCGGCCTCGGTTGGCTCGTAATCCTGGCGCTGACGCGCTGGCAGCCACTTCATACCCGCTGGCCGGGACTTACGGCGGAATGGGGGATCATGGGGCTGCTGACCGCCCTCAATCTCGGCTTCTTCTGGCGCGTGTTGCTGACGCGCGATACCTGGTTGCCGAAGAATGGCGGCGACTTCAACTCCTTCTATTACCCCCTCTATCAATTCGCCGGGGAGCAGATCGCGGCGGGGCGCTTCCCCCTCTGGAACCCCGAACTCTGGAGCGGGATGCCGTTTGCCGCCGACCAGCAGACGGGGCTCTTCTCGCCGTTAAATCTCCTCGCGTTCGCCCTGGCGCGACCATTCGGATACGACACGCTGCAATGGCTGGCGATCGGACAGATCTGGCTGGCCTCGGCCCTGGCCTACGCCTTCTGCCGCGAGATGGGCGTGCGCCGCCTCGCGGCGGTGATCGGCGGGGTGACCTTCGCCTACAGCGGCTTCGCCATCTCCCACCTGGGCCACTACCCGATGGTGGCGGTCGCGCCCTGGCTCCCGGCGACCTTCCTGACCCTAAGACGAGCCCGCCTACGCCGCTCGTTACCTTGGACCCTAGCGGCGACGGTGGCGCTGCTCCTGGCATTGCTTGGCGGGCATCAGCAGATATTCCTCTATGTGCTCACCGCGATCGGGCTCTACTGGATCTTCCTCACCTGGGCCGATAGCCCCCCCGCCGCCTGGCCGAAAGGCTTCGGCGGCGTACGTCGCTGGCTCGCGGGTCGCTTCGCCGGGCACTGGATCGCCGCCGGGGCACAAATCGGGCTGGCGGGCGGGCTCGCCGTCGGGTTGGCGGCTCCGGCGCTCCTCCCCTCGTTGCAACTCGCTGGCCTCTCGCTCCGCTCCGGGATCTCTTATGGCGAGGCGACCGCCTTCTCGCTACGCCCGCTCCACCTGATCACCTTCATCCTCCCCAACGCCTTCGGCTCGACCCCCGGCACCTATATCAACGCGGTCGGCTTCTCCGGTGAGGTCTGGGGGTACGCGGGGATCGTGGCCCTCGGTCTGGCGGCGTTCGCGTTTGTCCGCGCGAACGACTCGACCCGGCGCGAACGCTGGTTCTTCGTCGGCTTGGCGGCGCTGGCGATCCTCGTCGCGCTCGGCCCGGCCACGCCGCTCCAGGGCTGGTTCTACGCCTTCGTCCCCGGCTACAGCCGGATTCGGGCCTCCGGTCGCTGGCTCCTGCTCGTGGATTTCGCCATCGCGACCCTCGCCGCGCTTGGCGCCGAGAATCTGCTCTGCCTCTTAGCACGGCAGGCCACAGAAACGCGCGCCCTGCTACTCCGGATCGCGCGCGGGCTCGGCGTCGCCCTGGCGGCTGGGGCGGCGATCCTCGCCTTCGCGTTTGGTGCGCTGTTGGCCCCGCGCGACCCCTCGGGGCCGCTGGCGCAATTCCTCGATAGCGCCACCTGGACGTTCGTGCTGCTCGCGGGTGTCGCCGGGCTCTGCCTGCTCCTCGCGCGCGATCGGCTCGTGCCGCGCAGGGCATTGCCCCTGCTCGCGGCGTTGGTGGTGATCGATCTTTTCGCGGCCAGCGCGCCCGTCCCGCCGACGAACGACAATCCGCTGACCAACTTCGGTCACGATGACGCCGTGGCGCTGATCCGGG